>JASLHV010000380.1 GCA_030153205.1 Roseiarcus sp.
GCTTTTCCGCAACCCAGTTCGTCATAAAGAATGTCGGCCAGAAAACTCCGCATCGGACTGTCTTCCATCCCGGCGATGAGGAGTTTTCTGGCCGATATTCTTTATGACGAACTGGGTTGCGGAAAGGCGGACGGCGCCCACCCAAAGCTCTACGATGACTTTCTCTCGAGCATTGGCGTAAGGGACCATGACCTCAACGCTCTGGCGCTGCGCAACAACATTGAATTGCTCGATGACGCGCGGCGTCACCTCGTCGCCGCGGAAAACGGTAGCGACTACGGCGTCGGCCTGCGCGGGATGGGCGGAGAGTGCGTCTGTCAGATATATATTGCGCAGCTCCATCAGCACCTCATCCAAAACCCCTATGTTCGTGAGAATTATAACGATATCGATTGGCGTTTTTGGGATCTTCACGTCGGCGATCACGATATCGAACACCGTGAAAAAACGCGTGCTCTCATCGACAGCGAGGTGGTCGCTAAAGGCGGCGAAGGTTTGAAACGCCTGGGTCTGGGTTACGGATACAGTATGAAATCTTGGAAGCAGTTTTGGATCAATATTTTTGAACTCGCTCGACAGGGAACGGCGGCCACTACGCCACGAGGTTCCGTCAAGGGAGCTGTCAGCCTGCATATCAACTGATCGCCAAAATGCATAGCGGCAATGGATTATACTTAATGTGATTTTATGGGAAGGGCATCATGTCGACGATAATTTCGACGTACTCTCATCACGGTTGGGAAGATTATTATCGCAACCACGTCTCTGAGCGCGCGTGGAACGGACGCCCGGACGAGTTCCTTATGGAGCACATCGAGGACCTGATCTTGCGTGACACGCGATCGATCCTCGATGTCGGCGCGGGCGACGGCCGGAATTTGGAGCCTTTTCTGAACCGTGGATTTTCGGCCGTCGCCACAGACCTGTCTCCGACGGCGTTATCGACACTCGGCCGTCGTTGCCAGGAAGATTGGCTACAAAAGCCGTTGCTCATTTGCGGCGACTTTCTCTCTGTGCAATTCCTGCCTAGCCAATTCGACGTCATCATATGTTTTAACGCAATCTCTCATTTTGAAGAGCCGATGGAATGCCTCGCGAAAATGATCAGTCTCTTACGGCCATGCGGGCGGCTCATATTTAACGCTTTTACGCCGAACGATGTCGCCTATGGGCAGGGCGAGAATGTCGGCGATCATAAATTTTATTACAGAGATACCCTTTTTACCTTTATGACTGCTGATCATATCCTCAGCGTACTACCTGATTCCGTCGATGTTGTTCGCAGCGAGACCCGCCGTTGGCAGGAGCCGGACCACGGAGAGTATCGCCGAGGTGTCCATACGCACGAAGCGTGCTTTTTCATCCTCAAGAAACGTTCGACTTAGCGAATTGTTTTCTCCCGCGTTTTCGAGAGACGAGCATGGTTCATCAGAGGCCGCTCCATTCATCGTATGAGGCCGTCGGCGATACAAACGGCCTTTGGCTGCAGATGATCGCCATCGCCGCGAAGATCTGCGAAAAAGAGAGGACGTTGTCGTCAGCGTATATTCAACGCATTCTTCGATTTCCGAGCTTTGAAAAAGCACTCGCGACATCGATCTCTGACAGACTAAGACACGCTTTCTTCGCGCAGGCGCCGTTAAGGCAAATTGTTGAAACCATTTTACAAAGCCAACCGGACGTTTCGCAATGCGCCGCGCGGGACTTGATATTCAGCCTCGAGAATAATCCCGCCTATAAGAACCTCCTGGACGTCTTTTTGAATTCGAAAGGATTTCTCGCTCTCGCGACCCACCGTATTTGCCATCATCTTTGGCAAAGAAACCGAAAGGAGCTCGCCAGTTATATTCACGGGGCGGCATGCGAAGTTCACGCGATAGACATTCACCCCGCCGCCGTGTTTGGAGACGGTATCTTGATTGACCACGCGACCGGTCTTGTCGTTGGCGAAACGGCGAAAATTGGCGACAACGTATCTATTTTTCATGGCGTCACTCTGGGCAGCACCGGAAAAGTGACGGGCGACCGGCACCCGAAAGTAGGATCTGGCGTGCTTATCGGCGCTCAGGCGATCATCCTTGGCGATATTACAATTGGCGACAACGCGAAGGTGGGAGCGGGTAGCGTGGTCCTCAGTAACGTGCCTAAGGGAGCAACTGTTGTCGGCGTGCCTGCTCGCATCGTTAATCGCGTCAATACGGCTGGTCGTTCGTCACAAATACCGCCGTCCGACCTTACACATCGATGCCTAGATGTTTGCGCACCCTAAAACCATCATCCACGGATCCGAATATGTTGATTCTCGGATCGACGACCAGGCGAAAGCACGCGCGTTGAACCTGGCTTACATAAAGCTTCATCGCGCGGGTGTTAGAGTGACACGGCAGCGGCTGCATCTATGCGTTCTAATATTTCGAGGCGACCCACGGCACATCACTGCGGATATGCTTCACAAGGAGGCCCAGCAGGCCAAGCTGAGAGTGTCGCTAGCGACCATTTATAATACGCTCAATCAATTCACGGAGAGCAGACTGCTAAGAAAACTCGTTATCGACGGCGGCCGAACCTACTTCGATACCGACGTCTCCCAACATCACCATTTCTTCCTCGAGGAAGATGAAACCGTGGTGGATATCCCGTCCGATTCGCTGATGGCGCCAAGTCCGCCCGAAGGCTTTAGGATATCCAACGTCGACTTCGTTGTACGACTGCGCAAGGAATATGTGACCTCTCCGAGTCTCTTGGAGGTCAAGCCCACAAGAGACTTAGGTTAGGTGTGCGAATGGCTTTAGGCGTTGCGGCGGCAATTTTCGCTACCTTTGTCTGGGCCATGAATTTTGTCGTTCCATTCGTCGTCGGAAAATACACGATCTTCGATTTGGCGCTTTTGAGATTCTCCGTCTCAGCCCTGGTCGGAATCGGTATTTTGACGATTAGGAGGAATCAGACTCTTCGTCTTTCGGCGGGAGATTGGGTCACTGCAAGTTGCTTGGCGTTTTTAGGGTATGTTGGATATTTCTTGGCCGTGACCGGCGCGGCTATTTATGCCGGACCAATCATCGCCCCAGCGTTTCTCGGGCTGGTTCCGGTTATCGTGGCGATCGCCGGGAATTTCAGCGAGCGCGCTGTGCCATGGCGTCGGCTGTCGGTTCCTCTTTTGGTCATCTCTTTTGGCCTCTTGCTCGTGAATCGCGATGTCTTTCGCTATGCGAATATCGAGGAGACTCGCTCGCTGGCGTTGGGCATTCCGCTTGCGATGGCGGCGGTTATTTTTTGGACCCTGTTCGCGCTCCTCAATCAATCGGCCCTGGCCGGACGTCCAATGGCGGATTCAATGATCTGGACCGCTCTGATGATGGTGTCCGGCGGGCTTCAGATGATATTGTTCTTGCCGCTCGGAGCAGCGTTTGGTCTCTTCGGGCTCGCCAAGCAAGGGGCTGGCTGGGACACCGCACATGCGGTGTATATCTCGGGCGCAATGCTGGCCTTATTCTCATCTGTCGTCGGCGCCTGGGCTTGGACGATCGCCGCACGTCGCCTGCCCGTCGCGCTTTCAGCGCAGCTCGTCGTTCTCGAAACCGTCTTTGGCGCCGTCTTTGGTCTGGCGGTACGTCGCGAATGGCCAGACGTAATCGAGACGTTTGGCATCTTGTCTTTGATATTTGGCGTCGTTTTCGCCATTCGGGTTTTCTATAGTCGATCTTCCGCTGAGGAATCCGCGTCCGCCCAGGCCCCATTTCGAGCCTGATGAATTCAGAAATCCGATATCTTCTCAGCGTCGATCCGGTCATACGCTTTGTGCGTTCCGATGAACTCGACATCGGCAATCTGCACCAGCAAATTTTACGGCGAGAATATCCCGACGCCAGGCCGGTTCGCGCTCACGCGTTGGCCAGTCGCGCCACGCCCGCGGCGATCAACAGCGTCCTTCGCGCCATATCCGCATGCAGCCGCTCGACCATGCGACCATTAATCTGGATCACGCCTTTGTCCTGATTGGCGGGCTCGTCGAAAGCGGCGATGATGGCGCTTGCGGCGTCGACCTCCGCCTTGGTCGGCGCGAAGACTTCGTTGCAGATGTCTATCTGGCTCGGATGGATCAGCGTCTTGCCGTCGAGGCCCATATCGCGGCCCTGCTCGCATTCCTTTTTGAAGCCTTCGAGATCGGCGATATCGTTGTAGACGCCGTCAATAATGTCGACGCCATGCGCCCGCGCTGCGGCGACGCATATGGCGAGCCAGGGCGTCATCGCCGGCCGCCCCGGCGTGAGACGCGCGCGGGTCTCCTTGGCGAGATCGTTGAGACCCATCACCAGAACTTCAAGCCGCGCGGCCGGATCGGCCGCCGCCGCCGCGATAGCGCCGGCGTGCAGGATGGCGAGCGGCGTCTCCATCATCGCCCAGACGCGCAAACGTTCGGGCGCGCCTGCTTCGCGCAATTGCCGCGCCGCGTGCATGATCGCGCCGGGACCATCGACCTTCGGCAAGAGAATGGCGTCCGCGCCAGCCCCCGCCGCCGCCTGCAAATCGTCACGCCCCCACGGCGACTCCAGCGCGTTGATGCGAATGACTGCCTGCCGCGCGCCGAAGCCGCCTTGGCGAACCGTCGCCACCACCTGTTCGCGCGCCAGCGCTTTTTGGTCGGGCGCGACAGAATCTTCGAGATCGAGAATGACGGCGTCCGCTGGCAAGGTCCTGGCCTTGGCCAGGGCGCGCGGATTGGCCCCCGGCATGTAAAGGACGCTACGACGTGGACGGGCGGTCATGGAGCCCTCAAAGTTGACGATGAATTGTGAATTGTGCAGCGCAATATATCAAGCTGCAAGTCCACCCTTGAAAAACCGATCAGATTTGTGAAAAATTTATCAAGGAATTTGGAAGACCTTTCGCGCGCGATGCGACATATCTGCCGTCGATTTGGCTATTTAGAGCGCCTATAAGGAAGGTCGCCGCGGCGGCGAGGCCGGCTATTTCTGCCGCTCGCGCTCGCCCGTCCGGGCGTTTTGAACGGATTAGGTTTTCGAAAGAGTGATCGGCGACAATCGCCGAAGCGGCCGAAGAGGCCGCGGAGCGTCTGATGGACTATTCGCGTTTCTTTGAGCAAGCGACGGATCGGCTGCGTGAGGAGCGTCGCTATCGGGTCTTTGCGCCTTTGGAGCGGAGCGCTGCGCGATTTCCCCGCGCTTTATGGCGACACGGCGAAACCGGAAGCCTAGAGAAGCGCGAAATCGTCGTCTGGTGCCCGAACGACTATCTCGGCATGGGCCGCCATCCCGAGGTCATCGCGGCTATGCGAGACGCTGCGGAGCGATATGGAACTGGCGCCGGCGGCACGCGCAATATTTCCGGCAACAATGGGCCGCTAGTCGATCTCGAGAACGAACTCGCCGACCTTCACGGCAAAGAAGGGGCGCTGGTTTTCACGTCGGGATGGATTTCGAATCTCGCCGCCATCTCGACGATCGCGTCGCTTTTGCCCGATTGCCTGATTCTTTCGGACGCGCTGAACCATAATTCGATGATCGAGGGCGTGAAGCGGTCAAATTGCGAAAAGCAGATTTTCCGCCACAACGATCTCGCGCATCTGGAAAGCTTGCTGAAGGCGCGCCGACCCGGCAGGCCGACTTTGATCGTTTTCGAGAGTCTCTATTCGATGGACGGCGATATCGCACCGATCCGGCGGATCATCGCCCTGGCAAAAAGGTACGACGCGCTCACCTACATCGATGAAGTCCATGCGGTCGGCCTTTACGGCCCGCGCGGCGCGGGCGTCGCCGAGCGCGACGGCGTGATGAGCGAGATCGATGTCATCGAAGGCACGCTCGCCAAAGGCTTCGGGTCGCTCGGCGGCTATATCGCGGCGAGCCGGGCGATCATCGATGCCGTGCGCTCGCATGCGCCCGCCTTCATCTTCACGACCGCCCTGCCCCCGCCGGTCGCCGCCGCGGCGGCGACGGCGGTGCGCATCATCAAGGACGCTGGCGCTTTGCGTGCGCGCCACCAACAACAGGTCGCCAAGACAAAGGCCGCGCTGGTCGAAGCGGGCATTCCCGTTCTCGCCAACCCTTCGCATATCATACCGGCGATGATCGGCGACGCCGAGCTCTGCAAGGTCGCGAGCGACCGTCTCCTCGAGCGCCACGGCGTCTATATCCAACCGATCAACTATCCGACGGTGGCGCGCGGGACGGAACGTTTGCGGATTACGCCGACGCCGTACCATGACGACAAGCTCATCGAGGAATTGGTCGCGGCGATGGTCGAGACCTGGAAGGCGATCGGGTTGCCGTTCGCGCGGCCGGCCATGGCGGCGGAGTAGGGGCGGTTGCAGATTTTCCGATTGTTGGCTTCCGCGTCATCGGCCGCAGGAGGGGTGGCGCGGTTGGCGCTTTGCGGGGCGGCGCCACGCCGCGCATCAGTGGCGGCGAAAGCCGGATTAGTCGAAATCAGAACGATGCTCGTCACCGTACGCCATCGGCAACTTGGATTTTAAAGCTCAATACCCTGCTTCCCGACCATGCCGGACCGCGACGATGACGATTTCCAGCCGGTCGTATCGGTATAGAACGACATAGCCAGCAGCCCCGAAGCTGATCGGCCATTCCCGAAACTCCGGCGACATATTTGCGACTGGCCGTCCGACCTCTGGGTGCTCCGCGAGAAGCTTGACGCCCTGCCGGATTGTCGCGATTGCCCGTTTGGCGGCGTCTCGGCTCTTGGGCGCGAGAAAGCCGTGAAGTCGGGCAACATCGCGCAGCGCCGCCGGCGACCAAATTAGACGTGGCACGCCGGCGGCTCCACGTCCTTACCCTCCTCCAGTTTCGCAAGCCACGCGTCGACTTCCTCGGCGGTCGCATGCAGACCCGTCGTCTGATATTCTTCCCAGGCGGCAAGCGCATCCTGGCGCAACTGCTCGCGCTTTTCCTCGCGCTCAACATATTGCTCGATCGCCTCTCGCATGAGCCAATGGGTGGTGCGCTGGCGAGCCGACGCCAAACGCTGCATGCGATCCTTGGTCGCGGAATCGAGCTTCAGGCTTGTGGTCGTCTGTGTCGGCATATCGGGTATTCCATAGTGTTACTTTGCGCTACTCTACCATGGTCTGAAGAGAGATGCACACCAAACTGGCGACCGTGGCCCGGAGTGTTTGCTCACTGACGTGGGCTCGGCTCGACCCTTGACCGAACCTGGGCGATCCTCACGTCATGAAGTTGATGCGCCATGTTCAGCGCATGGAAGAAAAGGGAAGGAAAATCCTTGCCGAACGGCGCGCAAACAGCGCCGTTCCGAGCGCGTTTGCCTATTTCGCCAACCAGCGCGTCAGCCGCCGCGTTGCTTCGGCGATCTCGTCCGGACGGCGCGCGAAGCAGATACGTACGTATTCTTCGCCGCCCGGGCCGAAGGCCGTGCCGGGCGCGACGCCAATTCCCGCTTCATCGACGAGATCAAAAGCCAATTTGCGCGTATCTTTGATCCCATCGAAAGCGCAGAACAGGTAGAAAGCCGCCTGCGGATAAGCAAAGCGTGCGCGACCGCTCGCCTCGAGACCGTGGCACAGAATATCGCGGCATTGCTTCATGCCGGCGATTTGCGCCGCGAGGAAATCTTCGCCGTTCTCGATCGCCGCCTCTGCGGCGCGTTGTATGAAGACAGGCACGCCGGAGGTCGAGTATTGAACCAGGTTTTCGATGACCGGCCCGAGAGCCGGCGGCGCTTCGAGCCAGCCGATACGCCAGCCCGTCATCGCCCAATTCTTCGATAGGGTCTGGACGAAGAGAATCTGATCGTCCGGCGCCATGACATCGTGAAATGACGGCGCGCGGGCGCTGTCATAGACGAGCCGGCCGTAAATCTCGTCGGCGACGATCCAAAGTCCGTGCTTGCGCGCAAGATCGCGCAAGGCGATCAGTTCCTCGATCGTGGCCGCGAAGCCGGTCGGATTGGCTGGCGAATTCAGTACGATCGCGCGGGTCGCCGGCCCGATCGCGTTTGCGATGCGCTCGACATCGAGCCGCCACTGCGCGCCTGCGATCATCGGCGCGAAAATCGTCCGCGCGCCCGCGAGCGCAATCGCGCCTTGGAAGTTCGGCCAAGCCGGCGAAGGAACGATGACTTCCTCGCCCACGCCAGCAACGAGCCGCATGGCGATCTCGAGCGCGTGCATGCCGCCGATCGTCACGAAAAACTGCTCGGGCGAAAAAGCGTCCCCGTCGGGAGCTGCGCCATAGACGCGTGTCATGTAGCGGGCGATCGTCTGGCGCAATTGCGGCACGCCGCGCTGGTTGGTGTAGAAAGTTTCGCCGCGCGCGAGCGAGGCTTCGGCGGCCTCGGCGATAAAGTCAGGCGTGACGAGATCGCCTTCGCCGACCCAGAGCGGGATCAGACCCTGGCGATCGCGGCCGTAATTGAAGACTTCGACAATGCCGCTTTCTTCGACCGCGCGCGTAAGCGGATTGATGCGGCTGAGCCAGTCGGGACCAGCCGGACGCAATGGCTTTGAAATTTCGACTAACGAATCGACCATGAGAGCCTCGACGCTTAGGCCCTCATGGTAGCGCGGCGCCGGCGCGCGCCCAAATGCTTCCAAAAGATGGAGGCGATGCGCGTAACGCCGGGCGTTCGACCGTCGATCCGTTCTGCGAAGGACGATCCTTCTTTAGCTCTTCAATCCTCAGCGCGTGACGAGCGCGTCGCGGATTTCGGTGAGAAGCGTCTCGGTCTTGGTCGGCGCCGGCGGCGCGGAGGGCGCTGCAGCCTCCTTCCGCCTCATCGTATTGATCCCCTTGACGATGAGGAAGAGAACGAAAGCGATGATGATGAAATTCACGGCGATCGTGAGGAAGTTGCCGTAGGCGAGAACAGCGCCTTGTTTCTTCGCATCCGCCAGGTTCGGCGCGTTGACCGCATGGGACAGGCCGACGAAATAGTTCGAAAAGTCGAGGCCGCCTGTAATCGCGCCGATGATCGGCATGATGATGTCATTGACCAACGAGTCGACGATCTTGCCGAAGGCGGCGCCGATGATGACGCCGATCGCGAGATCGACGACATTGCCCCGCATCGCGAAAGCGCGGAATTCTTGTAGCATTGGCTCCCTCGTGATTTTCGCCGCTTCGCCAAGCGACCCCCGAGGCGAGCCTAGCCTAGTCGACTCGCAAGTCAAACCGCCACATAGCCGCTGCGTCCTTAGATAACGAAAAGCACAGAGGCGAGAACGACGGCTGCGATCCACCCGGTCTCGACAAGCATCAAGCCGATAGGTCGCCAGCCTACGGCGAAGAGATCTTTGAACGACGTCTTCATCCCAAGCGCAGCAATTGCGGCGACGAGGCACCAGCGGGAGATATCGTTCGCAAGGTCGATCGCGATTTTCGGCAGAAATCCGAAACTGTTGACTAGAACGAGAAGCGCAAAGCCGAGGAGAAAGGTCGGCAAAGCCGGCGCAGAGGCGCGGCCGGCGGCGCCGCGGGTTAGCGTGATCGAAATGACGAACACGGCCGGGAGCAGCATCGCGACGCGCAGTAGCTTTACGTAAGTTGCAATATCGCCGGTCTCCTGAGACACGGTGTAGCCAGCGCCGACGACTTGCGCGACGTCGTGGATCGTGCCGCCGAGGAAAATGCCCGCGCGCGTGTGGTCAAGGCCGATCGCGACGACGAAGATCGGATAGAGGATCATCGCGATGGTCGAGAGCGCCGTCACGGCGACGACGGTTAAGATCGTATCGCGCTCGCTGTCCTCATGGCGCGGCAAGACGGAGGCGATCGCGAGCGCCGCGGAGGCGCCGCAAATCGCAACTGCGCCGCCCGACAGCGCCCCGAACGTCACGCGCAAGCCAAGCCGCCGCGCCAGGGCGACACCGATCATTATCGTGGTCGCCACGCCGACGACGACAGTCGCGACGGGAAGAACGCCGAGCGACGCGATCTGAGCGAAGGTGATGCGAACGCCAAGCAAGGCAACGCCAAGACGCAAAATGGTGCGAGAGGAAAACTCGATGCCGGCGACGCAGCGTCCTTCTTCGTGCAGAAAGTGAAAGGCCATGCCGAACAGAAGAGCAAAGAGCATGACCGGCGCGCCATAATGCTGAGCCAGCCATGTCGAGGCGAGCGCGATTGTCGCGGCGACGAGAAATCCAGGATAGACGGCGTGGATAAGTTTGCCGCGCGGCAGACGCAGGAGAAGCGGCGGCGGCGCGCTCGGCTCGATCGCCGCGAGGCCCTCCATACTGTCGAAGGACTCGAAACTCAGCGCTGAGCCTCTCAGAATATCGCGCTCCACTTGCCCCCTCGTATTGTTTGTTCAACCGGAAAGCGCCGGGATTGGCCGCGGTCGTCCGTCATCATCCACCGCGACGAAGGTAAAGACAGCGTCTGTCACCTTCTCGCGAATATGTGTGCGGAATCGTTGGGCCCAAGCCTCGATGTGGATTCTCATCGAAGTACGGCCGACCCGCTCGACTTCGGTATAAACGCAAAGCACGTCGCCAACGCGTACCGGGCGGATGAAGGTCATGGCTTCGACGGCGATCGTCACGACGCGTCCCTGAGCCCTTTCGACGCCGGCGATGCCGCCGGCCTGATCCATCTGCGAGAGCACCCAGCCGCCGAAAATATCGCCATTGGCGTTGGTGTCCCCAGGCATCGCGATGAGACGCACCGTCAGTTCGCCGCGCGGCTCCGCTTGGGAATTGTCATTAGACGACACGATCGCTCCCGCAGAGCCTGTCATTCAAAAAAGGCGGAACGCGCCAGCGACAACAGGATCATGGTTTCTGATCCCTTATCGCTTCGCCTTCGATCAGCACCCGCCAAGTTGGATCGCAAAATCCCGCTGTTTCGACATAGCTCGCAGCGGGCGTCAATGCGCCGAGTTTCTGATCTCTCACCTTTTGGAATAGTCCATAGCCGTTGGGCGCAGCGACATAAACGACGATTCTCACGAGGTCTTCGAGCGCCATTTGTCCCGCGTCGAGAACTTGGAAGACATTGTCAAACGCAAGAGCGAACTGCGCCTCGAGATCGGCCGGGGCGTGTCCTTTTTCGTCGACGCCAGGCTGCCCGCTGATCAACATGCGCTTGAATATGGCGCCATGGGCAAGGCCATGCGTCTGCCCCCCGGCGGACCAGCCAATCCGCGCTGGCTTGAAAAATCGCTTCATTGATTGACCCTGGCGCGCCGATTGATTCGGCGCAGCCGATCTTGCGCTTCCCCACCGGCGGGCTGCAATCCGGCGAGCTTAGCGGGCGCGCAAAGCTCTTATTGCGAGGACGGAGCTTTGTACAACTCGTAGCGTGGGTCAGCCTTATTGCGGGTGTCAGGCGCTTCGAAAGTCGCCGTGGTGTTCGCTGTCGGCAGCCGGTAGCCCTTCGGCGGATCGGTGAGCCATTCGCGATCCGGCTCGTGCCCGGCGACGATACCCTCTTCTTTTTTCAGGCCCAGCTTTTCGAGAATATCGGGCTTGATCCAATTGCATTCATGACGTGACGTCTGGCATTGATCGGCTAGGCCAAGGCTCCCGGGCGCGGCATGATCGGACCGCAGAAGATCGGGTGAAACTGTTCGCGCGAGCCCCATTTCGCGGTCCGGCGCATAACGGACAATCCGCTTATTCGCGTCCGCTTTCTTTTTCTCCACACGCTCGACGTCGGGATCGTGCGGCCAAGCGGGAGTCATTTGCGCGGACGGCGCCGGCGCGGGCAAATTGCTCGCCCCGGAAGGCGGCAGAACCAATTTCGGCCTTTCGCCGTATTTGATCGAGTCCTCGAACTTGTCGGTGTCCGTGATGCCGAGCATGCCGCCGATGCCGCTCCATAAGGGCGCCTGACCATCGTCTCCCGCGCGGGCGGGTCCGGACACGGCCGCGCCCACAAGGAGGGAGGCTGCGAGAAGAAGGCTACGATTGGCGTGTCCAAAAACCATCGCCCCGAATTCCCTTTCTAATTCCGTTCAGACCGGCGAGCCCGTCGATCTAATGGCCGCTCCAGCTTTCATAAGCATTCCGGCGAATAAGTGGCGTCACCCATCCCGACAGACTTATTCGGCTGAACCGCGCTATTTTTACCACGGTTTCTGTGTTTTGTGCACTCGTAAAGCAACTAGGAAGGGCTGGGATTGGGCTGTTGGTCATGCCGCCGCTCGGCGAAGAGGCCGTCATAAGCTAACGCTACAACCCCGAGCACGATCGCCGTGTCGGCGATGTTGAAGACATACCAATGCCATCCCTGGATGTGAAAATCGCAGAAGTCCGCGACGGCCCCGTAGGCGAAACGGTCATAGCCATTGCCGAGAGCGCCGCCGATGATTGCGCCCAGGGCGAGCGCAGACAGTCGCCCGTTTGTCCGCCACAGCCAAACGGCCAGCAAGATCGTGGCGAGGGCGGTCAAAGCAAGGAGCGCGAAGCGGCCCATCGCCGTCGCCTGCGGGAAAAGGCTGTAGGAAATGCCGGGATTCCACAGGAGATAAATGTTGAAGAACGGCGTAAGGACGATCCGCTGCCCATCGACCATGGCGATCCCATAGAGCAGCCAAAGTTTCGAGGCCTGATCGGCCGCGAGGACGATCAGAGCGAGCAGGCCGCCGGCGACGCGCGGCTTCATGCGGGGGCGCCAGCGCTTTTCAACTCACGCAGCGCTGCAGCGTCGCGAGGCGTCACATCGGGATAGGCGGGATCGGCGGTCGCCGGGTCAAAATATTTCCACGACCGAGCGCATTTGACCCCGCGCGCCCGCTCGACGATTACGCCGACGCCAGGCGCCTCGGGGAGATGGAAAGCGCCCTCGGGCGCTGTGCTTTCTTCGACACTGATATCTGAAGTGATGCAAACCTCGGCGAAATCGACGCCTGCGAGTACGGAGGCGAGCGCAGAATCCTCGATGTAAACGCGCGGGCTTGCCTCGAGCGACGAGCCGATCTCCTTGGCCGCGCGGGCGATTTCGATCGCGCCGGTGACGACGGAGCGCAGGCGGCGGATGCGCGTCCATTTGGAAGCTAGTTCGTCATCGCGCCAAACATTGGGCACGTCCGGGAAAAGTTCGAGATGAACTGAGTTCGCGCCCGCGTATCGACAGGCCCACGCTTCCTCGCTGGTGAAGACGAGGATTGGCGCAAGCCATAGCGCGACGCAACGGAAAATATGCTCGATCGTCTCGAGCGCGCTGCGGCGCTTTTCGCTCGATGGCGGTTCGCAATAGAGCGCGTCCTTGCGGATGTCGAAGTAAAACGCCGAAAGATCCGAGTTCATGAAAGCCGAAAGGACAGCGATGACGCGCGCATAGTCGAAATTCGCATAGGCCTCTCGTACCTGCCCATGAAGCTCGGCGAGGCGATGGAGCATCAGCCGCTCCAACTCGCCCATTTTGTCAAACCCGACCGCGTCCTTTTCCGAATAATGCGCCAACGTGCCGAGCATCCAGCGGATCGTGTTGCGCAGCTTGCGGTAATTGTCGCTGACGCTTTTGAGGATTTCCGGGCCGATGCGCTGATCGTCGGAATAATCGACGCTAGCGACCCAAAGGCGCAGGATGTCGGCGCCCGATTGCTTGATCACGTCCTGCGGAAAGGTCTGGTTGCCGAGCGACTTCGATTGCTTGCGGCCTTTCTCGTCCAGCGTGAAGCCGTGGGTCAGCACGATGTCGAAGGGCGCGCGGCCGCGCGTGCCGCAGCTTTCGAGCAGCGACGACTGGAACCAGCCGCGATGCTGGTCCGAGCCTTCGAGATACATGACTTCGTCGGCGCCGCCGTCGACGATGCGCTTGAGGCCGGCGAAGCCGGGAAAATGGATGGGATCGTCGAGGACGTAGGAGTGCGTCGAGCCGGAATCGAACCAGACGTCGAGAATGTCCTCGACCTTCTCGAAGTCCTCGGGATTGTGTTCAGGCGTCAGGAAGCGCCGGCCAGCGTCAGCCGAATACCAGGCGTCGGCGCCTTCCTGCTCGAAGGCGGCGGCGATTCGTTCGTTGACCTTCTCGTCCTTCAGCACTGTCTGGTCGGACTTGCGTACGAAAACCGCGATCGGCACGCCCCAGGCGCGCTGGCGGCTCATCACCCAATCGGGCTTGTTGGAGACCATACCGTTGATGCGATTCTCGCCGGAGGCCGGGACCCAGCGGGTGTCCTTGATCGCTTGCAGCGCGGTCTCGCGGAGGCTGGCCTTGCCCTCGATCGGCTTGTCCATCGCGATGAACCATTGCGGCGTATTGCGGAAGATGACCGGCTTTTTCGAGCGCCAGCTATGGGGGTACTGATGGGTCAGCTTGCCGCGCGCGACGAGCGCGCCCGCCGCAATCAACGCCTTGATCACCGCCTCATTGGCGTCGCCCTTGTCGCCTTTGTCGGTGAGCACGCGCTTGCCTTCGAAGCCAGGGGCCTCGGCGGTGAATGCGCCGTTTTCGTCGACCGTGTAGGGGATGCGGGTGTCGATGCCGCGCGCGCGCAACATCTGCTGCGTTTCGACCGACGTCCAGATGTCAAAGTCCTCGCGGCCATGGCCGGGCGCAGTGTGGACAAAGCCTGTACCGGCGTCGTCGGTGACGTGCTCGCCGGGAAGAAGCGGAACGTCAAACTCATAACCTGGCATGCTGCCAGAGAACGGATGAGAACAGGAGATGATCGCGGCAGGATTGAGCGTTCCCAGTCGTTCGTGTCGAGCAACTTTTGCCGCGGTAAAAAACGATTCCGCAAGCTTGTCGGCGACAAGGTAGAAAGACCCGACTGCCGCCCAATTGCCCTCAGGCGCCTCCACAACACGATAGACGCCATAATTGATTTTGCTGGAATACGCGATCGCGCGATTACCGGGCAGCGTCCAGGGCGTCGTTGTCCATATAATCAAACGCAGCTTTTGGCGCATCTCGCGAGAATCCTCAAAGGACCACGGCTTGCCTACCGCGCTCGCAAAATCCCACCCGTAAGCCGACGCCTTCAATTCCGCGACGCCGCCGGTCGTCTTGGCCACTTCTTCATCGTACCTTACCCGCCATGATCGTACGGGAAACG
>JASLHV010000249.1 GCA_030153205.1 Roseiarcus sp.
AATCACCCACACACAAAAAAGACGTTGCTGCGCGGGAGCTTCGCCTTTGTTTCGTTTTTTCTCATCGCGACTCTCGTCTCCGCCCAAACCCTGACCGGCACGATAAAAAACGGCACCACCAACAAACCCGCCGCCGGAGACGAGGTCATCCTTCTTACCCTCGGTCAGGGTATGGAAGAGTCCGGACGCACAAAGGCCGACGCCAAGGGCAATTTCACATTCACGCTCGCGAACGCGGGCGCGCCTCACCTGGTCCGAGTCGTTCATCAAGACGTGACCTACCATCGAATGGCGCCTCCGGGAACGACGTCGGTCGAAGTCGACGTCTACGATGTCGGCAAGAAGATCGACGGCATCTCGGTCGTCGCCGACATCATGCGTGTACAGGCCGAGCAGGGACAGCTGGAGGTCATGCGCGCCTTCGCCGTGCAGAACGATTCCAAGCCTCCACGCACACAAATGAACGAACGCAATCTCGAGTTCTACCTTCCCGAGGGCGCGCAGATAGTCGAGAGTTCGGCTATGACGGCGAACGGCAACCCGCTCAACACGGCGCCGGTTCCGATCGACGACAAGAAAACTCACTACGCTTTTCTCTTCCCGCTCCGCCCCGGCGTCACCCAGTTCCAGATCGCCTATCAACTGCCGTACACGGGAAGCGCCAATATTGACCCGAGGAGCGTTTATCCGCTGCAACACTTCGTAGCCATTCTGCCAAAGGCCATGCAGTTTGCCGCCGCGCCGGGCACGAATTATCAGCCCATGAACGACCCCCAGCAGCCCGACGCCAACGTGCAGGTGGCATCCGGTGCACGCACAGGCCAAACTCTAGCATTCAAGATTTCTGGAGAAGGCACGCTGCAGGCAAGGCAAGAAAATGCCGGACCGCCGGGCGAGGCGCCTCCTGAAGCGTCGGCGTCGGCCGACAGCCGCCCAGGCGGCGGGCTTGGACCGCCCATCGACGCTCCCGACCCTCTGCAGAGATACCGCTGGTGGATTCTCGGCGGCTTCGCCTTCGCTCTGCTCGTCGGAGGGTTTGTCGTCGCGACGCGCCAGCAAGCCGCGAATCGCGTCGCCCGTTCTGGCAGATCCGACGCCGCGCCTGACATCACGGCCAACGATGAAATGAGCCCGGAAGTCGACTACGAAACGGTGGATCCCAGCGCTGTGCGTGCACCGGCACCCCGGCGATCGTCGATGTTGCTCGAAGGATTGAAAGAAGAGTTATTCCAGCTCGAAGTCGATCGCCAGCAAGGTCGCGTCTCCAGGGAAGAATACGAAAAGACCAAGGCGGCCCTCGACCACACGCTGGAGCTCGCACTCAAACGCGAAGCCCAGAAGGCCTGATCCACAGATGCATCTCCCCTCTCGCTGCTACATCTAATCACTCAGGGAATTGAGGTTCCCACCCTGACATGGCAAACGCATTCAAAACCGCATTCCTGCTGACGCTGCTCACGCTGCTGCTCATGTTCATCGGTCGCGCGTTCGGTGGGCGGAATGGAATGATGATCGCTCTTGCGCTCGCCGTCGTCATGAATTTCGTGTCGTATTTCTTCTCCGACAAGATTGCGCTCGCTATGTACCGTGCCCAGCCCGTGACGCGCGAACAACTGCCGCGAGCCTACGACATTGTCGAGCGCCTCACGCAGAAAATCGGCCTGCCGATGCCAAAGATTTATGTGATCCCCACTGAGTCTCCCAATGCATTCGCGACCGGACGCAACCCGCGCCATGCTTCAGTGGCCGTTACTCACGGAATTCTCGGTTTACTTACAGACGAAGAACTGGAAGGCGTACTGGCACATGAACTCGGCCACGTAAACAACCGCGACATCCTCATCAGCTCGGTCGCGGCTACCATCGCCGGAGCCATCACCATGCTCGCCAGCATGGGACGCTGGGCTATGATCTTCGGCGGATATGGACGCAGCGAACGCGACGATCGTGGCGGCGGTGGCATCGCCGGGCTGCTCATGCTTTTCCTCGCGCCTTTAGCCGCGAGCCTGATTCAGCTCGCTGTGTCACGCTCGCGCGAATACCAGGCAGACGCGACTGGCGCCCACTTCACCGGCAACCCTTATGCTCTCGCCAGCGCCCTGCAGAAACTCGACACTTACTCTCGCCGGCTGCCTTTGCAGGCCAGCCCTTCGACGGCGCATCTCTTCATCATTCAACCGTTTCTTGGGATCAATGCAGGTATGTTCGCTAACCTTTTCTCAACTCATCCGCCGATCGCCAGCCGCATCGAACGCCTCACCGGTCGTCCCGCTGAATTTCAGCAATAGCGAGTTTGGTCGGCGTTGACGCCAGCCGGTGACAAACGTAACTCCAGGGGTGTGAGGAGCCGATAGTAGAATCAAAGCGATGTCGCTTGAGACCGCCAGCGCTGTGTCCCACAAAGCCAAGGAGTTGGAAAAGGCTCTCCGCCGCGTAATCCGCGGCAAAGATGACGTCGTTCGCCTGGCGCTGGTATCCGTTCTGGCCCGCGGACACCTGCTCATCGAGGGCGTTCCCGGCGTCGGCAAAACTACCCTTGGACAGGCGCTCGCCCGCGCCATCGATTGCAACTTCCAGCGCGTGCAGTTCACCAGCGACATGCTGCCGTCCGACGTGTTAGGTATTTCGGTCTATTCGGCGCTCGAACAGCAATTCGAGTTCAAGCGCGGCCCCGTATTCACCAATGTTCTGCTTGCCGACGAAATCAACC
>JASLHV010000263.1 GCA_030153205.1 Roseiarcus sp.
GTACCTCAGGTTGAACGCGCTCGACGCCATGAAGACCGGCGCGCCGTCGAGGTCGGCGGCGCGCCGGTGTTTATGGCGTCGAGCGCGTTTAACTTGAAGTACGAGCAGGAGAGGTGGCCGAAGGTGAGCTTTGCGGATGTGAAGGATTATCAGAAGGCGGCGTGACTTGCTGCGATGGGCGTGAGAGCTGCGCTTGAAAGTGTGATGATCGATCGCGTTGGCGATCGGGGTAAATTTGTAGCCAACATCGATGCTTTTCAAAAAGCTGGGTATCTGTCCGAGCGACAGAGAGGAACTCTCGACGCTGTTTTAGATGCGGGGCATGCGGCAATTCATCGCGGTTTGGAGCCAGCGAATGAAGATGTGAGAACTCTTGTTGATATAGCTGAAGGCTTGATTGAGGAGGTTTACCTGCACGGACCGAGAGCGGACGTTCTCGATAGATCGGTTCCAAAAAGACCGCCAAGGAAATGACCACTCTCGGCTGCAGATTCCTTCGTTAATTGCTTGGCAGAGCGTTGCGCGAGAGATCATCGAAGTCAAGGATGCGCCGGAGGCGCACCGCCTTCGGCGGCGACCGCTTAAGCGGTCGTCCTTGAGTTCGATGATCTCTCGCGCATAATAGCCGCTAGGCAATCAATGAAGAGCTGGCGCTGAGTACAGCGGAGTCTTCCGTACTTTGGGAGCCACAAGACGTCAGTGGCGGTCGAGCCGTTGAGGCTCTGCAAGCTTAGCTGCGGATTGCCGTGGGTTCGCCAATGCTCGCTCGTGCCGTCGATAGGTACACGAATGAACGCGTCACAAACCAGCGTCGCTCCGCCGCAACGCCTCGGGTTTGAGATCGGCGAGCGTGGGATAACCATCGACAGCCATCAGCAAATCCGCTTCCCCCAGCAGGCATCGAAGCACATGGACGATCCCATCGACCCCGTCGAGCGCGAGACCGTAGGCGTACGGCCTTCCAACGCCGACCGCCCGCGCCCCCAGCGCAATCGCCTTGATCACATCCGTACCGGACCTCACCCCGGAGTCGAACAACACCGGCGTCTTCCCCGCCGCTTTCACCACATCCGGAAGCATATCGATTGCCGCAAGGCCGCTATTCGCCTGCCGACCGCCGTGGTTGGAGCAATAGATCGCGTCGACGCCGCCGTCGATGGCGCGACGGGCGTCGTCGGGATGACAAATCCCTTTCAGGATCAGCGGCAGTTTGGTCAGCGACCGTAGCCAGGGCAGATCGGACCAGGTGAGGACTTTGCCGAACATGCTGACCCATTGCATGACCGCCGAGCCGCCATCTTCCTCCGGCGGCTTTTTCAACGAGGCGCGGAAGACGGGGTCGGAAAAGTAGTTCGCGAGGCAATGGCCGCGGAGCTGCGGAAAATTGGCGCTGTTGAGGTCGCGCGGCCGCCAGCCGGTGAGCCATGTGTCGAGCGTCACGACAATGCCTTTGAAGCCCGCAGCCTCGGCCCGGCGGACAAGGCTTTCGGCAAGTTCAATATTCTTTGGCGTGTAGAGTTGGAAAAAGCCCGGCGTGTTTTTGAATTCCTTGGCGACGACCTCCATAGGATCGTTCGACAGAGTCGAGGCGATCATGGGAACGCCTGTTCGTCCGGCTGCCGCCGCCGTCGCGAGGTCGCCGTGGCCGTCCTTGGCGCAAATGCCGAGGACGCCGATCGGCGCCATGAACAAAGGGGAGGGCAGCTTCAGGCCAAACAAATCGACGGAAAGATCGCGCTGCGACGTATCGACCATCATCCGCGGCACGAGCCCCCAGCGCCTGAAGGCCGAAGCGTTGAGATCCTGCGTATGCTCGTCGCCGCAGCCGCCCTGAACATAGGAGAGTACGCTCTCTGGGAGCACGGCTTGCGCTTGTTCTTCCAGCGAACGGAAATCGACGGGGAGTTTCGGCTTAACGCCGTGAAGGCCTTTGAGGTAGATTTCGTTCTGATAGTCGCCGTAGGCGGGCACGTTTCTCTCCTTGGACGCATCGGGCGCGGCTTTGAAGACGCCTGCCTGGCGACGCGGGCCTGTCGGTCGCTCGAGCGGGAATCGCGAGGGGATTCCAGCTTACGCGGGAGTGACAAAGGCGATCATGTGGTCGCCTGCTTCTTCGCCTCCGCCATTTCGGCATAAGTTCTCTTGACGATCTTGAAAGCGCGATTG
The DNA here is from genome assembly GCA_030153205.1 of Roseiarcus sp. GTDB lineage: Bacteria > Pseudomonadota > Alphaproteobacteria > Rhizobiales > Beijerinckiaceae > Roseiarcus. Next base: position 2,167 of record JASLHV010000263.1, read on the forward strand.
GCGGCGGGGACGCCGGCGTAGACCGCGACATGAAGCAAGGCTTCGCGGACGTCCTCCGGCGTCGCGCCCGTATTGGCCGTGGCGCGCGCATGCATCGCGACTTCTTCGTCATGGCCGAGCGCGGCGAGAAGCGCGATCGTGACAATCGACCGTTCGCGCTTCGTCAGTTGCGGCCGCGACCAGACCGAACCCCAGGCGCCTTCGGTAATGAAGGTCTGAAAAGGTTCGTCGAAATCCGTCGTCGCCGCGCTGGCGCGATCGACATGGGCGGCGCCCAGTACTGAGCGCCGCGTCGCCATGCCTTGCTCATAGCGCTCGCTCTTTTTGCTCATGGCGAAACCGCTTTGAGATGCGCCTCGATGAGGCCGCGCGTGACATCCGGCTTTTCGATGCAGGGAAGATGACCGGCGCCGGCGACGATTTCGAGCTTCGCATTGGGCACCAGACCCGCGAGCTCACGCGCAAGATCCGGTGGCGTCGAAAGGTCCTGATCGCCGACGATGACGGTCGTTGGAACCCGGATAAGTTTCGCGCCTTCGGTCAAATCCGCATCGCGGATGGCGCGGCAGGCGGCGAGGTACCCTTCCTTCGGCGTTCGCGTCAGCATGGCGCGCCAGCCGGTCATCATGTCGGGATAGGCCTTACGATATTCTTCGGTGAACCAGCGCTGCATGACCGCATCGCCGATCCCCTCGATGCCGCCGCTCTCGACAGTCCCGATACGGCCGGCCCAGAACTCGTCCGTGCCGATCTTATGGCCGGTATCGTTGAGTACGAGCGAAGCGACGAGGTCACGCCGCAAGCGATAAAGCTCCTGCGCGATCAAGCCGCCGATCGACAGACCGACGACATCCGCTGCGCCAGTATGAAGGTGGTCGAGCAAGCCGGCGAGATCGGCAGCGAAATCGGCGATCTTCATCGGCCCGGAACGCAGTTCCGACATGCCGTGACCACGTTTGTCATAGCGAATGACGCGGCGCGTCTGCGCCAGCGGCGAGGCGACCTCGTCCCAGATACGGAAATCCGTCCCGAGCGAATTGATGAAGACGATGGCGCGCCCCGCCCGCGGCCCCTCGTCAGCATAATGGGCGACCCCGCCATTGGTCCGTACGAAATGCATCGCCGTCCTCCCGCGCCCCCGTGTCCAATCACGCAAGGCGTCATGATTATCCGATATTTACAAACCTTCTCTCGAAAACGAAATCAATGCCTTAAAAAGTCATAGTCCGGAATCCAGCTCGACCCGCAGGGCGAGTTCGTCGTCCTGGACTTGCGCCTGCGCAGCGAGTCGGACGGGCGTATTGGCCGCGCCGAAGAGATCATAATTCTTTCGCTGCACGATTTCGAAGAAGAA
>JASLHV010000270.1 GCA_030153205.1 Roseiarcus sp.
GCACCAAAATCCCGTGCGGGTTTTTGCTTGGACCAAAGCTTGCTGACTTGGTCAGCCATTGGGTGAGCGCGCCGGCTTCGCCGCGATATTTCGGATTGGCTGCGGTGGCGAGGGGGAGGGTCTTGGAGAGGTAGGTCTCAGCCTCCTCCTTTGTCGCAAATTGGTTGTCGGCTACCGGCATCACGTCCCTGAGCGAAGAATTGTCAATTATTCTCTGTGGAAAATAGCCAATGGCGGGCGATGTCGGTCCCGTAAGAGAGAGCACGCCGCCAAGACAGGCAAAAAGCAGGGCGGCGAGGCGCTTCGTCTTGAAAGAGATATTCATTTCGTGAGGGCCGCCCGTCTTGAGTGGAGGACCTGTCGCCACTATCTGCCGAGAGGACCGCCAGCGATGGGGCAGTTTATCAAATTAGCCCTGATTGACCAATGTTGCGAGGCGTCTCCCGTCGGAGTGACTTACCTAAGGCGCGCAATGTGGCGATTAGCGCCAAAGACACGCCGAATTCCTATGTTGGAACGAACTCGAACGAGTAAATTGGCGCCGCGCTAAGCGACGCGCCCAGGGGGAAGCGTCTTTAGGCCTCTCGGCGCCCGGAGACTGGATTGAGCACGAATTCCGATACGACCGCCTCTGTCGAGAGGCTTGCGCCCTCGGCTTGGGGGGCGTTCGGTCAATTGGCTTTCACGGTCATTTGGACGGCGAGCATCGTCGCCAATATCGGCATCGCCATGTTCGATACCGGTTCGGGCTGGTTGATGACCAACCTCAACGCCAGCCCGATGGCCGTGTCGATGGTCCAAGTCGTCACCACCTTGCCGATGTTCTTATTCACGCTACCGGCCGGCGCTTTGGCCGATATCATCGATCCGCGACGGCTCCTCATCCTTGTCGAAATCGTCATCACGATTATCGCCGCGATTTTCGCCACGACCGTTTCGCTGCAGTTGACGACGCCGACAGCGCTCTTGCTCACAACCTTTCTGCTTGGCGTCGGCGGCGCATTGACCGCTCCGGCCTGGTCCGCGATTACGCCGCTCCTGGTGTCGCGGGATGAACTCGACAACGCCACGGCTGCCAATAGCGTCGGCTACAATCTCAGCCGCGCGGTTGGGCCTGCGCTGGGCGGCGTCGTGATCGCCGGATTTGGAGTCGCGTCGCCATTTTGGGCGTTCACCGTCAGCAATCTGGTCATCATCGCGGGATTGCTTTGGTGGCGTCCGAAGCGGAAGTGCTCGCAGAGCCTGCCGGCGGAACGCCTCACCAGCGCAGTACGCACGGGTCTTCGTTACGCGGCCAATAGCCGGCATTTGCGCGCGACCTTGATGCGGGCCGTGGCGTTCTTCCCATTCGCCAGCGCATATTGGGCGTTGCTGCCTTTGCTGGCGCGCAACCAAATGAACAACGGGCCAGAGGTGTACGGCGCTCTGCTTGGCGCCATCGGGTTGGGCGCGATCCTCGGCTCCCTGACCATTAGTTGGTTGAAGGCCGCGTTTGGGCCCGATGGTCTTGGCGCTTTCGGCACAGTCGGGACAGCGATCGCGCTGGTAATGTTCGCGCTGGCGCGTGAGCCGGCTCTTGCCTTCTGTGCCGCGGTCGTCGCCGGCGCATCCTGGACGATCGTCCTGGCGACGCTCTATGTGTCCGCACAAGTCGCGTTGCCGGACTGGGTGCGCGGGCGCGGACTTGCTGTGTTTCTCACCGTCTATTTTGGGGCGATGACGGCGGGCAGCGCGATTTGGGGCCATATCGCCGGCATGGAATCGCTTGCGACGGCGCTGCTCATCGCGGCGGCCGGCGCTGTCATCGGCATTCCTTTGACATGGCGTTGGAAGCTGCAGACGGCGGCCGGCTTAGACCTTACGCCGTCAATGCACTGGCGCGCGCCCGTTTTCAAACAGACCGTCGAGAATGATCGCGGACCTGTGTTGGTGACGGTTGAATATCGAATAGACCTCAAGGATCGTACTGCGTTCCTGGCGGCCATCGAAGAGATGGGGTACGAACGCAAGCGCGACGGCGCTTTCGCTTGGGGCGTCTTCGAGGACCCCGCAGATACAGGCCGTTTTGTCGAGACGTTCCTCATCGAATCGTGGCTCGAACTTCGCCATTTGCGCGAGAGAGTGACCAATGCCGACCGCATGTTGGAGGAGCAAATTCGCAGCTTGCTGCTGAGCCCGCCGACTGTCGGGTTTTTGGTCGCCTCCGATCGTCCGCATCGTTCGCGGCGGAAAAATGCGCCCGAACCGGCGCAGCTTCCAGCGCCCGTCGCCCCTGAGCGCGCGCCGGCCGCTGCGGCGGAATAGTTCGTCTTTGTCGATTGCGCGGCGCGTGCTAGCGTCGCGCTTTCGCTCATCCCAATCTCCATGAAAACAGCAGTCTGCCTGACGCCCGATCGCGCCTTCTTTCCGCAGGCGGTATGTACGGCCGCGACGATCTTGGCGCAAGAAGACGCCGATCGTTTCGACGTCTTTATTGTCTGCGAAGAACAGGACGTCGCGCCCGGCTTCGAACGACTGGCGCCGGCGCTCCATCAGCGCCTCACGCTGCTCGTTGCGGATTTCTCTACCCTCGACCGGGGCTTACGCGCCGGGGGGCGCTTCTCCCGAGCGGTCTTTCGTCGCCTGTTTCTCGATCGCGTTCTGCCTTCCTCCTACGAGAGAATCATCTCGATCGATTCCGACATCTGGGTCGCCCGGCCTGGTCTCGGCAGACTTGCAGACTTCGATTTTGGTGGCGCGCCATTCGCCGCCGCTTATGACATGATTTTTCTGATGGATTTTCGTGGCGACAGGCTCGCAAAGCAATTTCAAGCCGACCGCGCCGCGCTCGGGCTGAGCCTGACCACGCCCTATTTCAATGCGGGCGTGCTGGCGATCGATCGCGCGCGTTGGAGTGACAATGCGCTTGGCGCGCGGGTGGTCGACGCTTTGCGCCGCGCGCCCGAACGCTATCCCTTCCTCGAGCAAAGCGCGCTCAATGAATTGATCGCCGGCGGCTTCGCCCCGCTTTCGCCGCGCTATAATTTCATGGGTGACTTTTTCCTGCTCGATCTCGAGAAAATGATCGCGCCGATCTGCCTTCATTTCGTCAACACTCCGAAGCCTTGGCACTATGACCGCTGGCGCGGGGAGACGCGTTTCGCCGAGGCCTATAGGGCGTGGTTCGCGACTTCGCCATGGCCAGAACTCGCCAATGATGGCGGCCGCCTCGCCTCGGTTGAGGGGCACAAGCCGCGTCGCAGCGCGCCAAGGCGCGCCTTCGCGGCGCGTCTGACTGCGTTTCTGAAGTCTTGTACTTTTGTCGACGGATGGCGACCGTCTTGATCTTGCCTGAGTCTGCGACGTTAGATGGTTCGCGCTATTCTATGCACCATGGAACTGAACGCCATGCGCCAAGCAACCCATATCTTGCGCATCCAGACAGACGGTCGCGGCCTTGTCGAAATCACGCGTGACGTCGGCGCGTGGGCAGGAGATCAGAACGTCTCGAACGGCCTTCTGACGCTTTTTTGTCGCCACACTTCAGCATCGTTGCTCATTCAAGAGAATGCCGCGCCCGAAGTAAGGACAGACCTCGAGAATTTCTTCGCTTCGATCGCGCCTGAAGACCCGTCTCGCTATATTCATTCTGACGAAGGTCCGGACGATATGCCCGCCCATCTGAGGACGGCCTTGACCGGAGTCAACCTCGCCATCCCCGTGATCGACGGAACCCTGGCGCTTGGGGTCTGGCAAGGCGTTTATCTTTTCGAACATCGCAAACGACCGCATAGGCGGGAAATCGCGCTCCATCTCATCGGAACGTAGCGGGTACGGCGCAGCGACCGAATGAATGCAAAAAGGGAGGAAGGATCGATGCCGAGAAAGCTCGTACTGGATGTGGATACCGGCACCGACGACGCGGTCGCCGTCATGCTCGCCGCGCTTCATCCCGATCTCGAACTCCTTGCGGTCACGACCGTCAATGGCAATGTCGAGGTTGCACGCTGTACGGACAATACGCTGAGGACGCTTGAATGGATCGGAAAAGGCGACATTCCCGTCTATGAAGGTCTCGCCCATCCAATCGTTCGCAGCGACTTTCCGACGCCGCGCGCGACGAAGCGCGACGCGAAAGTGCATATGTCCGTACTGCCGCTGCCAGAGGCGAAAGGAAGTAAGCAAAACCTTCCCGCGCCGGCGTTGCTGAGTGCGATCTTCGCCGCTCAGCCGAACGAAATAACGCTCGTCGCCGTCGGCCCCTTGTCGAATCTCGCCGCGGCAATCGCGCTTAACCAAAGCTTTGTAGGAAATGTGCAAGAACTGATGATCATGGGCGGCGCAATCGACAAGTCCAATGTCACGCCCTCGGCTGAATTCAATATTTGGGCGGACCCGGAAGCAGCGGCGATGGTGCTCAGCGCGGGCTTCAGCAAAGTGACGATGGTTCCCCTCGACGCTACTCACGAAGCTTTGATCTCTCTCGATCAATGCCGCCAGTTGCGCGCTCTTGGGTCTCCCGCGGGGCAAGCGGCTGCGGCGTTCATCGAATTCAGGATCGCCGGCTATCAGGCCAATCAACCAACCGGCGTGCCCGACACGGCGCCGGTTCACGACGCTCTCTGCATCGCCGCCCTTCTCGACGAGGAGATCATTGAGACGCGCCTTGTCAACGTGGTCGTGGAGACGCGCGGGGACTATACAATCGGACGAACGGTGGTTGATCACGAAAAGCGCACGACGCGTCCACCGAATTGTCGCGTCGCCTTTCATGCGAATCGACAAAAGTTCTTTGACTTTCTTCTCTCGACATTCGCCAAGAAGGCCTGACGCGAATTCAGCCATGAGCGACTTTACTTATTGTTCCGCTGCGGACCTTGCCGCGATGATCCGCGCCAAGGCGGTGTCGCCCGTCGAGGTTATCATAGCGACGCTGGAGCGTATCGAATACGCGCAACCGATCCTCAACGCCTTTATCACCGTCGCCGCGGATCAGGCGTTGACGGCCGCTCGGCAGGCGGAAGACAGGATGATGACCGGCGCCGCGCTGGGTCCACTCCATGGCGTTCCCTTCTCGGTCAAAGACCTCGTTCCGACCGCAGGCGTACGGACGACCTACGGCTCGATCATCTTCAAAGACTACGTCCCTCGGAGCGACGCCGCCGTCGTCGCGCGTCTGAAAAGCGCCGGGGCGATCTTGATTGGCAAGACGACTACGCCGGAATTCGGACAGCAAAGCTTGACCCAAGCGCCGCTGTTTGGACGCACCCGAAACGCTTGGAGTGCGGAGCGAACCTCCGGCGGTTCGAGCGGGGGCGCGGCGGTCGCCGTGGCGGCCGGTTTAGGCCCTATCGCTGTCGCGACGGATGGCGGGGGCTCGACCCGTATCCCCGCGGCCTGCAACGGCGTCGTAGGTTTCAAGCAAAGCCTCGGCGTTACGCCGCAGGAATATGCTCAAGATGGGTTCGGCAATATTTCTTACATCACACCGATGACGCGAACCGTGCTCGACACGGCGCTGATGCTGGACGTGATGGCGGGCCCAGAGCCGGCAGATCCTCTTACCGTGCTCCGGACTGTCTCGGATTTCGTTTCAGCGGCGACGAATCCTGGCGACTTGAAGGGCGTCAAGGTCGCCTGGCGGCCTCGCCTCGGCAATCTGCGTGTCGCTGCCGATGTGCTCGCCGCCTGCGAGTCCGCCATTGCCGCATTGGCCACGCTTGGCGCCGATACGATCGATCATGTGGATGCATTCGAGAATCCAGAATCTCTTTGGTATGTGATCAACAGCGCCTATCGAAGAGCGCAATATGGGGCATATGTTCGCGACCATCGCAATGTCATGTGTCCTACGTTCCTCCGTCAATACGATAGCGCAGGAACTTATTCGGCAGCCGATTTGTACGATGCAATTTTTGCTCGCACGCGGCTTTTCCGACAGGTCCAGTCGTGGTTCGACACATGTGACATCGTCGCGATGCCGACTCTGTCGCGAACGGCTCTGCCGATCGATCAGGATTTCTTTCGGCCGATCGACATCGATGGCGAGATCACGCCGAATCTTCGTGGCGCGTGGTACCCCTATACGATGCCGTTCAATCTGACGGGTAATCCCGCGGTGAGTTTGCCATGCGGTTTTGATTCGG
>JASLHV010000391.1 GCA_030153205.1 Roseiarcus sp.
GACTTGAGGCCCGGCATGTCCGTCTATCCGACGATCGACACGAGAACGTCTGGCGAAACGCGCCTGGCTGCTCATCAGTAGGAATCAGTTCGAGAAATCGCGACCATTCAGGAGGGCGCGAACATGGCTGCAATCGCTCAAAGCGCAGCGCTTCCTCTGCAAGTCAATCGGTCCGCGACGACCCCCGCGTCGGACAAGGCGAGCATGCGCGCTTGGATCGCGGTCTTCGCCGCCATGATTGGCGCTTTCATGGCGATCCTCAATATCCAAATCACCAACGCCTCGCTTCTCGATATCGAAGGCGGCATCGGCACGGGCGTCGACAATGGCGCTTGGATTTCGACGTCCTATTTGATCGGTGAGATCGTCGTGATCCCGTTGACGGATTTCTTGAGCCGCGTGTTCTCGTTCCGTCGTTATATGATCGCGAATGCGATTCTCTTCCCTATTTTCTCCATCGGCTGCGCCTTCACGCACGACCTCGGTTCGATGATTGCCATGCGCGGCCTTCAAGGCTTCGCCGGCGGCATTTTGATTCCGATGGCCTTCACCATGGTGCTGACCAAGCTGCCAAAGAGTCAGCAGCCGATCGGCCTGGCGCTTTTCGCCATTTCAGTGACTTTCGCGCCCGCGATCGGGCCGACGATCGGCGGCTATCTCACTGAGAATTACGGCTGGCAGACGATCTTTTTCATCAATGCGCTCCCCAGCGCGATCATGGTCGTTGCGCTGGCGTTCACGCTCGATCCGGCGCCGATGCAGCTCTCACTGCTCAAGGAAGGCGATTGGATCGGCATCGGTACAATGGCGATCGGCCTCTCCGCTCTGCAAACTGTGCTCGAAGAAGGAAACAAGGATGATTGGTTCGAATCGACTTTCATCTTCCGCTTGGGCGTTATCGCTTTCGTCTTCCTGGCGGCTTTCGTCGCGATCGAACTGAGCGTGAAGAAACCACTGGTCAATCTACGACTCCTGAAACAGCGGAACTTCGGCATTGGCGTTATTGTCAATGTGCTGGTCGGCTTCGCGCTTTTCGGTTCGGTTTACGTCCTGCCGCAATATCTTGGCCAAGTGCAGCGCTACAATGCGGAGCAAATTGGCAATGTCCTCGCTTGGACAGGCCTGCCCCAGCTCCTCCTCATTCCCTTCGTGCCCTTTCTGATGAAGCGGTACGACGTGCGATACATCGCCTTTTTAGGCATAGGGATTTTTGCGTTGAGTTGCTTCATGAACACGATGCTTTCCCTCGACGTCTCAGGCGATCAGTTCTGGACGCCCAATATCGTGCGCGCCATCGGTCAGGCGCTCGTCATAACCCCGGTCAGCGCTATCACGACGGCAGGCATTGCGCCTAAAGACGCGGGCGCCGCTTCCGGCCTATCCAATATGCTGCGCAATCTCGGCGGCGCGGTCGGCACCGCCAGTTTGGCGACGGTCCTGACCAAGAGCGAACAGTTTCATTCGAACATCATTGGCCAATCCGTCACAATCTATCGCGACGAAGTGCGCGCGCGGATCGACGCGTTGACGAACTACTTCCTCTCCCATGGCGTCTCCGATCACGCGGCGGCGCAACATCAGGCGCTTGTCGCGATCGGCGCGACGATCAGGCGTCAAGCCTTGGTAATGAGCTTCAGCGACGCTTTCGCGGTTATCGGCGTGTTGCTCGCAATCGCCGCCGTCGCTGTATTGTTCGCGAAGAAAGCCAATGCAGGCGCTGCTTCGAGCGGAGGTCATTGATCGCATTCACGCGCCGGCGCGCCGCGCGACTTCCGCGCGCACGACCGGCGCGACTTTCGTGGCGAAGAGTTCGATCGATCGCATCACCGCTGCATGCGGCGTCGGTCCGACGGTCATCTGCATCAAATAGCGCTGATGATTGAAGAAGCGGTGCTGGTAGAGGATTTTCTCGATCACTTTGTCCGGATCGCCGATCATCAGCCACCCACGAAGATCGAGGCCTGAGTCGAAATGCGCTCGGCTGACCGGCGGCCAGCCGCGCTCGCCGCCGATCTTGCTCATCGTCGCCGCATAGGGCGGAAAGAAGATATCGGCAGCCTCTTTGGAATTCTCGGCGACTAAGCCGTGGGAGTTGACGCCGACGGCGAGCTTCGCCGGATCGCGCCCCGTGCGGCCTGCCGCCTCGCGATATAGGGCGGCGAAAGGCGCAAAGCGTTCCGGCTCGCCGCCGATGATGGCGATCGTCAAAGGCAGCGCCAGTGACGCCGCCCGCACGACCGATTGCGGCGTGCCGCCGACGGCGATCCAGATCGGCAGCTCCTTTTGCAACGCCCGGGGATACACGCCTTGCCCGTCCAGCGGCGCCCGATGACGGCCGGACCACGTCACATGCTCGTCGGCGCGTATTTTCAAAAGCAGATCGAGCTTCTCGGCGAAGAGCGCGTCATAATCGTTGAGGTCATAGCCGAATAGTGGAAAGGATTCGATGAAGGAGCCACGGCCCGCCATGATCTCGGCGCGGCCTTTGGAGAGAAGATCGAGCGTCGCAAAATCTTGGTACACGCGAACGGGATCATCCGTGCTGAGCACGGTCACCGCCGTCGATAGCTTAATGCGCTTGGTGCGCGCCGCCGCCGCGCCGAGAATCACCGCCGGCGCCGAGGCGATATAATCCGACCGATGATGCTCGCCGATCGCGAAGACGTCGAGGCCGAGCCTATCGGCAAGTTCGATCTCTTCGAGAAGGTCAGCGAGCCTTTGCGCGTCCGTTTCGCCGCGCTGGGCAGGCGCAGCGGGCGGCCGTTCGACGAATGTGCAGACGCCTAGCTCCATTGATCATCTCTTTCCACGGAATCCCTTGGCCCCGCGTTATCGACACAAACTATTCCACAGTCACTTGGGTCTTGACGGAATTTGCAATGAAACAGACTTCGTGAGCTTCGTGGTGCATGCGCTCCAACTCTTCCTTGGCGGGCGCGGAGCCGGTCCACTCGATTTGCGGGTGTAACGTCACTTTCGTGACGGCTTGCCGTCCAGGCGCAATCTCGCCCATAATCCCCTCGGCGTGATCGGAATAAGAG
>JASLHV010000539.1 GCA_030153205.1 Roseiarcus sp.
GCCTGGACCGGCGGTTCGCAGCAATTGCTCGACCGCGGCGGCCGCCTGTCGCGCTTCAACTCGCGCTTCGGCAATCTGACGATGGGTAAGAAGTAGGCGCCGGTTCAGATCCGGCGGATCGAGGTGATCGGTCCGGCGCCCTTTTCGGCAAAACGGCGTCGTACGCCGGCCAGCGGCTCGGCGACGACTCGCATCTGCCAGCCGCTGGCGTGAAGCAACGTCTGAGCATCGCGCATCACGCCGATATGGCTCTTCCAAAAGACAAGATCGCCGCGCCTCAAATTGGCGAGCGCTTCGTCGAAAGCGATCGGCGCGCCGAGTTCGGCCTCGAGCATGTCGCTGTCGCGCGGCGCGACGCGGCCGGCGGCCGCGAGCGCCGTCTGGATCAAGGCTGAACAGTCCAGACCTTGCGCGGTCCGTCCGCCCCAAAGGTACGGCGCTTCGAGAAATCGCTCGGCAACGGCGACGAAATCCGCCTCGAAGCGATCCAGCGGCGCAAGATGCTGCGCATAGAGAAACCCGCCCTCGGCAAGCGCCGCGAATTCCCCTTCCTGCCCATTGATCTGAACGCGCGCGCCAAACGGCAGCGCGGTCAATGGCGGCGCCTTGATGCTCGGCTTCGGATAGACAAAGCTGCGCAAGATCGCGATCTTATGGGTCGGCGCCGCCTCCGTTCCAAGCGCGCTCGTCGGCATGTATCCAACGTAGGAATCGCGCAGCAGTTGCGCCCAGGCCCAGCCCTCGTTTTCTTCGAAAACCAGAACGTCCTCGCCGTAAAGCGCTTCGGTCTCGAGCATGGCGTCATGGGCCGGTGTGCGGCGCAAAGGCGCGACAGGCTCGACAACGCGCCGGCGCCAGCCTTCGACGAAACGCGCCGCCTCGACTTTGCCGCGTAGGGAGACGGCGGCGAGGTCAGGCCGCGCGGGGGTGAGGCGGCGATCCAGCGATGCGAGCGTATGATCCTGCATTGCTAGGCTGTTACCGTGATCGACCGCTGCTCATACGGTTCGATCGTACGTGCAGGAAGATGAGACTCCGTTTCGAAGGCTTTGGCGCCTCGCGGCGCCGATCGTCGAATCGCCTTGATCCGATCCACTGTGAGGACATCCGAAGCGAGCTCATGGGATTCAGGCTTACCGCTGCCGCGTAGAGAAGCCGCGATCGCGTCGAAAGCCTCGGCCAAATCATCGCCAACGCGGCTCATCGCATGTCTTTCGTTCTTTTGAAAATAGGTCGGCGATCATGCATCGATTCGCTTTACGAACCATTGCAGGATACGGCCCCAGATCTCGTCCTTGCCGACCAGATCCTCGCAGCCATGGTCGAGATTGGGATTGTCGTTGACTTCGATCACCGCGATCTCGCTGGCCGTCTGTTTGACATCGACGCCGTAGAGGCCGTCGCCGATCGCGCTTGCCGCCCGTAAAGCGACGTCGATGACGTCGCGCGGCGCGTCGGCGAGGGCGATCGTGCTGGAGCCCCCTTCCCGCGCGCCGTTCGGTCCGTGCTTGATGATCTGCCAATGACCGCGCGCCATGCGATATTGGCAGACGAAGAGCGGCTCGCGATCGAGCACGCCGACGCGCCAGTCGAATTCCGTCGGCATGAATTTCTGCGCGAGCAGCAGGTCGGTGTCCTCGAATAATTCGCCGGCGAGCTTTTCAAGAGCCTCGAAATTCTCGACCCGATGGACGCCACGCGAGAAGGAGCCGTCGGGTATTTTCACCACGATCGGCCAGCCCAGCGTCTGCGCCGCCTTCGGCAAATCCTCTTCTTCGGCGAGCATGACGGTCGGCGGGATCGGCACGCCATTCGCCTCCATCAACTCGTGAAGATAGACCTTATTCGTGCAGCGGATCATCGACACGGGATCGTCGATGACCGGCATGCCTTCCTGCAGGGCGCGGCGCGCGAAGCGATAAGTGTAATTGTCGATCGACGTCGTCGAGCGGATGAACAGGCCATCGAATTCGGCAAGTTCGGAAAGCTGGCGCTTGGTGATCGGCTCGACCTCGACCGAGTGGCGCTCGGCGAAACGTTCGAGATAGCGGATCGTCTCCTGTGACGACGGCGGCAGCGTCTCCTGCGGGTCATGGAGAACCGCGAGCGAATATTTGGCCACGGTTCGCGCCCGCGGATTGCGCCAATCGCGTTGCGTATGGTGGTGCAAGGACTCGCGGAAGAAAGCGGCCTCTTCCGGACCAAGTTTGGCCAAAGGACGGGCGCGCAACCGATCGATCTTCCACCTTTTGTTGGCGGTGATCGTCACCTCGATCGCGGGACAGCGGTACCAATCGAAGAGCAACCGCCCAAAGGCCTCGAAGCGCGAGTCCTGCGTCTGGCCGAAACAAAAGAGGAGATCGAAGGTGGTGCGCTCCGTGGCGTTGGCGCGCTGCGCGGCGTGATTGAGCGTGTCCTCAAGTTCCGGCAGCGCGTGCTCGTAAAGCTTGCGCTCGCGTAGCTCGAGCATCGTCTCGACCGAGGGGATCACGCGATGGCCGCGCGCCTCGGCGAGCAGCGAGGCATAGTAGCCTTTGGACTGATAATTGTAGGAGCGTGACAGGTTTACGAGCTTGGCGCGACCGGCGCCGGCGAAGAGTTTCGGCCGCGCGAGATAGTCGCTCGTCGTGATGACTTTATGCGGCGTGTCGGCGTTGGGAAAATCACGCGGCTGATCAACGAGGATGACCCATCCTGTCATTGCGGGAAATCCATCGTGGTGATTTGCAGGGGATTGCCTGGAAAAGCAGCGGGGCGACTCATCGGCTCCTCGGCCGGGCGCGAAAAGGGACAATCGGCGCTTTACGCGCCACGGCTCGCGCGACTCAAGCGGCCTCGCGGCTCTGATGGCGGACAATGTGCTCGCCAGCGTGACGATGCAAGACGTCATGAAGGCTTGCCCTCCTATCGGAGTTAATTTTTTTGGAAAGCTAAGTTGCGATGAGGCGTTTTTGCAGACGCAGCGCCGCAGCGCCGTCCTCGTAATAGTCTTCGTAACGGCCGAAACGGCGATAGCCGAGCCGCTCGTAAAGAGCGATGGCGCGTCTATTCTCTTCTTTGACTTCGAGGCGCAGAACTTCGCAACCTTGTTCGACCGCAAGCGTCTCGACAGCCGCCAAAAGCGCGCGACCGACGCCGCGCCCAGCCTTGAGGGGATCGACGGCAATCGAATAAAGCCGCGCGGCTCGGCCGCCCTTGCGCCAAGTGGCCAGCGCATAGCCGGCCAGCCCGTCCGCGTCGACCGCGACGAGCAAACGATCGCCTCTTGCGATGAAAGATCGCAACGAGCGCCGCGACACGCGATCGCCCGTGAAGGCAGCGCGTTCGAGCCGATCGAGCGCGTCCAAATCGCTTTGCCCAGCAAACCTTATCGCGATTGCGCTCAAGAACGCTCCTTACTCGAAGGCGAAAATTCTGCATGCGTCTTTGCTAAAATTTCGCACATCCCTGCGACAAAAACGACGGTCTCGCGGCGCAAAAGTCGCGATCATGTGAATCGACACAACGATTAATTGTCATAGCTTCTGCCGCCGCTGGGGGTGGCTTAATCAAGGCGTCCAGCGCCGATGGGCGCAACGCCGTCATCTTCAGAAGGCGAGAGATGCTCGTTCTTTCCATCAATGGCGAAACACACCAGCTCGATATCGAGCCTGAAACGCCGATGCTCTGGGTGTTGCGCGACGAACTCGGCCTGACAGGCACGAAATTCGGCTGCGGCGTCGCACAATGCGGCGCTTGTACAATCCATGTCGACGGCGAAGCGACGCGCTCCTGCCAATTGCAGGCGGCGGATGCGGTCGGCAAGAAGATCGTCACCATCGAAGCGGTCGGCGCCAGCCAGATGCATCCTGTGCAAAAGGCCTGGATCGAGACCGACGTGCCGCAATGCGGTTATTGCCAATCCGGCCAGATCATGGCCGCGATCAGCCTTTTGACGCGGAAACCTTCGCCCAGCGACGCCGATATCGATTCGGAGATCACCAACATTTGTCGCTGCGGGACCTATCCCCGCATACGCGCCGCGATTCATCGCGCCGCGGCCCTGGCCAAGCTTTGAGAGGAGACGACGATGAACGCGCCTCTCCTCTCGCGCCGCGCCTTTATCGCAGCCGGTTTGACCGTGGCGGGAGGCCTCTATGTCTCCGTCGCGAGCCGCCGCGCTTTCGCCATGCCGATCGGCCCTGCTCCCTGGCCTGACGAAGGCGCGCGTCCAAACGGGGAAGTCGATGCTTTCGTCGTCATCGAACCTGACGAAACGATCCTCCTGCGCATCGCCAAATCGGAAATGGGCCAAGGCGTCATGACGTCCCTCGCGATGATCGTCGCCGAGGAGCTTGAATGCGACTTCGCCAAGGTCAAGGTCGAATACGCCTCGGCCAATCGCAACTATACCGACGGAAAACTTTACGGCCCGATGAGCACCGGCGGCTCGCGTTCGGTACGCGGCTCGCGAGAGTTTCTCCAGCAAGCGGGAGCTTCGGCGCGCGAGCGCCTGATCCGCGCCGCCGCGATCCGCTGGGGCGTCGCGCCCGAAGCCTGCGTCGCCAGACAAGGCCGCGTGACGCATGACGCCTCGAAGCGCGAGGCGACCTATGGCGCGCTCGCCAGTCAAGCCGGCGCCTTGCCGGCGCCGAGCAAGGAGCCCAGCATCAAGACGCCGGATCAGTACAAGCTGATCGGTACGCGCCAGGCCCGCTTCGACACGCCGGCGAAGGTCAATGGCTCGGCGAAATTCGGCATCGATACGCGGCTGGACGGCATGGTCTATGCGGCCGTCGCCAATTGCCCGGTCTTTGGCGGCAAGGTGAAGAGCTACGACGAATCCGCCATCAAGAATCGCCGCGGGATCATCGCCGTCCTGCCGGTCACCAATGGCGTGGCGGTCGTCGCCGATCGCTTCTGGCGGGCCAAGGAGGCGGCGGCGGCTCTGCCGATCGTTTGGGACGAAGGCAAAGCGGCTTCGACCGATAGCGCGCAATTTCGCGCCGACTATCGCGCCGCGCTCGACGGGCCGCTCGTCAATGCGACGAAACGCGGCGATGTCGCCAAAGCCATGAGCGGCGCCGCCAAGGTCGTCGAAGCGCTCTACGAAGCCCCCCATCTCGCTCATGCCCCGATGGAGCCGCTCAACGCCACCGCTCATTGGCGTCCCGACCGGCTCGATGTCTGGCTTGGCACGCAGGCGGCCGATTCCGCATTGGAGCTGGCGGCGGAAACCGGGGGCGTCGATCCGCGCAACGTTTATGTACACAATTGCTATCTCGGCGGCGGCTTCGGCCGCAGGGCCGTCAATGACGAGTTGCGCCAAGCCGTCGAAGTCGCCAAGGCGATCGGCAAGCCGGTCAAACTGGTTTGGACGCGCGAGCAGGACATCCAGCACGATCGCTATCGTCCGCAGGCGGCGCTCCGTCTTAAGGCGGCGCTTGGCGCCGACGGCATGCCGACGGCTTTCGATTTTCGCACCGCCGTGGGTTCGATCAGCCGTTCTTTGGGCTGGGACGACGTCAAAAGCGGCGTCGAACGACAAGCCGTCGAAGGCCTGGCGAATTGCCCGTACCGGACCGAAGCGCTCAACGTCGATTGCCTGCTCAAGAATACTCATGTCCCCGTGATGTTCTGGCGGTCGGTCGGCTCGTCGCAAAACGCC
>JASLHV010000545.1 GCA_030153205.1 Roseiarcus sp.
AGACTGAATATCTCTTTCGGATAATCCGTCGACTCATCGAACGGCGCACCGCCATCGTTTATATCTCTCACAAATTGGACGAAGTATTCGCCATTGCCGATCGCATAACAGTTCTCCGCGATGGCGTTCGTGTCGCTAGCGCGCCTACTTCGGAATGGAGCGAATCGCAATTGATTCGAGCGATGGTGGGACGCGATCTGGCCGCTCTTTTCCCTCGTACGCCGCAAACGCCCGGCCCCACGAGATTGTCTGTCGCCGATCTTACCAAAAAGCCGGTGTTTCACGACGTCTCCTTTGAAGTGAACGCCGGCGAGATTCTCGGCTTATATGGAATTGTCGGCGCCGGCCGCACAAATATTGCTGAAGCTCTCTTCGGGTTGGCGCCAGCAGACGCCGGATCCATCCGCATTAACGGAACCCCCATAACAATTCGCTCGCCATCGCAGGCAATTGCGGCCGGCGTCGGCATGGTGCCCGAGGATCGTCGCCGGCAAGGCCTGACGCCGATGCTCTCTGTGAGGAGCAATGTATCGATCGCCGCTCTCAAGCCGGTTAGCACGGCCGGCTTCATTCACCAGCAGGCCGAACGACAAAAAGTGTCTAAGTACCTCAAGCAATTAGTCGTCCGATCGGCATCGCAGCAGCAAGAGGTCAGCACCCTCTCTGGCGGCAATCAACAAAAGGTTGTTATCAGTCGCTCTCTGATGCCCGAACCGAAGATTCTCGTCCTCGATGAGCCGACGCGTGGAATTGACGTTGTCGCGAAGGCGGAAGTCCATGGCTCCATCGATCGCCTTGTTCAGCAAGGTATGGCCGTGATTCTGATTTCATCCGAGTTGCCGGAAATTCTTGGGATGAGCGACCGGATCCTGGTGATACGAGAAGGAGCCGTCGTCGGCGAGTTTAAACGCTCCGAGGCGAGCGAAGAGAAACTGGTCGCGCTCGCGACGGGCGCGCGGCAATGACCAGTGAATCGATGGCCCCCGCTCCAAGAACATATCTCCCAACCCTCTCCGCTCTCCGCGAATACGGCATCTACCTCGCTCTCATTGCGCTTATCGCTTATTTTTCTCTAAGCATCCCCGAATTTCGTACTTGGGACAACGCGCTTCTTATTCTTCTGCAAGTGTCGGTAATCGGGGTCATCGCCATTGGAATGACCTTTACGATCATCACGGCTGGCATCGACTTATCCGTGGGTTCACTTCTTGCGCTAGCTGGCGTGTTCTCGGGGCAATTTGCGCAAAGAGATCCCACGGCCGTAAATGTGATCCTCGCCTTTGCTGCGCCAATCGCCCTCGGGATTCTAGGGGGCGCGCTGAACGGCGTCGTCATTGCCGGAGCAGGCGTCAATCCACTCATTGTAACTCTTGGAACGCTGACGGCGTTCCGGGGTTTCATCGTCTGGTATCGCGTCAATCCTATCTACAACTTGCAACCTTATTATCAGGTGGTGGGCCAAGGCTCGATTATTGGTTTGCCGACCCCGGTTATAATCCTCGGCCTCGCGGCAATCCTGGCTTGGATCGTTCTTAACTTCACGCGGTTTGGCCGCTACGTCTACGCAGTTGGCGGAAACCGAGAAGCCGCACGCGCCGCGGGCATCAACGTGCCGCTCATCGTCTTCGCCGTCTATACAATCAGCGGGTTATGCGTCGGCGTCGCCTCGCTCATCTTCACGTCTCGCCTCATGGCGGCTCAAGCCATAGCTGGCCAGGGGTTTGAACTTCAGGCCATTGCAGCGGCTGTAATAGGCGGCGCTTCGCTCTTCGGAGGCCGCGGCTCAATCGTCAATACGATCATTGGCGCTATTATCATGGGCGTCCTTTTCAATGGCTTCGTCATGCTCGACGTACCGCAACCTATCCAACAAATGTTCGTCGGCGTGATCATCATTGTGGCTGTTTGGATCGACGGCTTACTGCAAAAGAAGAATTCTTAGTTCGAGCAGGTTTTTTGTGAGCGTGGGAGAGGGTCATGTGAAAGTGGTCGATTGTCTTGAGTGGGACTATCGCGGCGGCGGCCGCATCCATGTGTTCCGCAGGCGCGGAAGAAAAAGCTTCAATCGGAATATCTTACCAGAATCTGGCGTTTCCCTATGTGGCGGCGCTTCAAAAGGCTGCGCAAAACGCTTGCAAAGCGCTCGGCGCTGAGTGCGTCGAGGCTGACGCGGTAAACGATACGAATAAAGAGCTCAATAACGTCCAAAGCATGTTGTCGAAAGGCGTGAAATGTCTCGCCTTCGAGGCGGCGAGCCTAGACGCTTCCGTCGCGTCAATTCAGGCGGCGAATAAAAAAGGCGTCCCTGTCGTTCAGTTCAACGGAAGGGCCGGCGGAGGCGACTACGTCACCTTCGTTGGTTCCGAGCAGAGCGATTCGGGCGCCAAGCTCGGTCAATATCTTGCGGGCCTCTACAAGCAGCTTGGCAAAGATAAGCTGAAAGGCGTCTATCTTAGGGGTGTCGCGGGACAGGTTACGGATATCGCCAGAAATGACGGGATGAAGAATTTCCTTCAATCGTCCGGGCTGGGCGACAAAATATCTTTTACGGAACAATATGCAGACTACGATCGCGGAAAAGCGCAGTCGGTTACAGAGAGTTTGCTCACCAAGGATAAGAACTACGACTTCATCGTCGCGAATAATGACGACATGATTCTGGGCGCCTTGCAGGTTATCCGTCAGTTCAATCTCGTCGGCAAAGTTCATATGAGCGGGGTCGACGGACTGCCGGAAGCGCTTGCAGATATTAAGAAGGGCGACTTGGACGCAACCGTCTTCCAAGATCCGGAGGGACAAGGCGGAGGCGGTGTCTGGGGATGCTACTTGGCGCTTCATGACGTCAAATTGCCGAAACAACTCCTGATTCCGTTCAGTCTGGTGACGAAAGACAATGTCGACGCCTTCGTCGCCATCGCGGATCGGGTATACGTGAAATAATTGAGCGCGATGAGCCGAGGGCTGACGCTCTCGGCTTCTTCCGACAAGGGAGATATGCGGATGGACGTGAGATCTATTGAAGGCGTGCCAGCCTCCCCCGAGCATCAGGGCACCGTGCCCGTATGGTGGCTCTTCAAGCCGCGCGAAATGCGCGATGAAACATTGGGCGGCCATCTCGAACTCGTCAGCGAGTTTGAAGTGATTGGCGGCGGCGAAGTGCATCCGCATAAGCATCCAACATTTGAATTTTACTACGTGCTGTCGGGGCGTGGCGTTATGGTGATTGAAGGCGAAAAACGAGAAATCCGACAGGGAGATTTAGTAAAGATACCGCCAAATGCTGTTCACAGTCTGAAGCCTGTCAGCGATAACGCGTCAATTCGTTGTCTCGCCTTCGCGGTCGCGGTGAAAGATGCGCCGGTAATCAATTATTCCTCTGAGTAAGCAAGTCGCCGATCGCCGATTTGAGATTGAAGGGCTTGGCTTCGATGACCGACTGCTGGGTGTATGCTGGTCTAGCGGGCGATACCGATCCCGGCCGCTTCGTCAGCGCCGGGCTTTACCGAAGCCGAAACGGCGTCGAGGTTTGGGAAAATCTTTCATCGCGATTTAAGACAGCGCCTCAAGTCAGAGCGATCCTAACAAATCCTCGCGATCCGACCGATGTCATTATCGGCGCTCAAGACGGCGTCTGGCGGAGCAAGGACTCTGGCGAAAGCTGGCGGCGGCTATCCGCGCCAAAGCCTGAGCTGAGCGTCTGGTCCCTGTTCAGGCATCCCAAAGACAATCAGACCCTTTTCGCCGGCTACGAACCCTGTTCGATTTATCGTTCTATGGACGATGGCCAAACCTGGGGTGCTTTGCCTATTGAGGCGCGCTTTCCCGAGATCACGCTTGCTCCCGAAGCTTTTCCGAAACGCGTCCTATCGCTGTCGATTGACCCTACCGATGCGAACCTAATTTACGCCGCAGTTGAGATCGGCGGGTTACTGCGTAGTGAAGACGGCGGTTCGAGTTGGGAGGCGGCAATTGACGGCGTCTATGTCACCGAAGACAGCGTCGACGTACATTCGGTCGTAACGGATCGAACCGCTCCTGGGACTGTTACGATCGCAACGCGAGTCGGTGTATTCAAAAGCGAGAATCGCGGCAGGCGGTGGCGTCATCTCGGGGTGCCAAAGCTTCGCCCGCAAGGATCATACTGCCGCTTCTTGGCGCAATCGCCGGACGACCCTCGCACGCTATACCTCGCAGGCGGCAACGACTTCGACGGAGACAAGGGCGCGTTCTTTGTCACGAACGACAGCGGTTCAACATGGACGATGCTGGACCTGGGCGTGCCGCTCAAGACGGCTCTGTTTGCGATCGCCATTCACCCCAACCGCCCGAACGATATTTTCTGCACGACAAAAATTGGCCAAGTCTTTCATTCGGGCGATCGTGGAAAGACGTGGACAGTCAATGCTCTTCCTCCTGGTGTTGGTCACGTTTTTTCGTTGGCCGTCGGATGATTTACGAACTTTAGGGAGGGGGAAGGATGAGCAACAGGT
>JASLHV010000407.1 GCA_030153205.1 Roseiarcus sp.
CTTCGGCAGCGTTGTGCACATTGGAGGGTATGGCGCAAACTCGACCTAACTTCTTTCTGACCTCGCCGCGGCCGCGAAAGCCTCTATCCCACGATCGCGGCGCGACGTTGGCGCGAGCGGGGCAGGTCTCGCTTACCGCCCGGATGGACCGCGGTCGCGCAAAGTTTCTGCACTATTTTCCAAAGGGATTTCGAGACCCTGTTTATGTAGATTGGGAACGGGGTTACAAGTGGACCGCGCATACTCACTGGAGAGAATTTCTCGAACCGGCATCCTTTCGCAAGCTGCTGCGGGCGGCAAAGCATCGCGACATCGCGCGACACGCGGTGGCCATCGAAGCTAAAACAAATCTGCTTTTCTCCTTTGAGAAGATGGCGTTGCGCGACGCGGTCAAGCCGCTGAGAGGCGCCCGGCTCTTTGCCCAAGGTCTTTACGATTTTCTCCACGGCGCCGGCGATATGGAACAGCGATTTTCCGGTTGGTGTGAGGTGGTGGGGAGATTACCGCGACGGCAAACGCGGGTTCTGACTTGGCCCATCGTAACAGTATTCGGGTTCATCGCTCAGCCCGCGGCGCACATTTTTCTCAAGCCTACCGTCACAAGGAAAGCGGCGGAAGCGCTCGGGCTTCCTTTCGAATATACGTCCCGGCCAGTGTGGGAAACTTATGCGAAATTGCTATGCCTCACGGGGTCCTTGCGAAAGGATCTCAATGATTTGCATCCGCATGACATGATCGACCTTCAATCATTCCTCTGGGTGCAGGGCTCGGATGAGTATCCGGACCGACCGTGACCTTCGGGGCGTGTGTTCCTCAAACTACGAAGTACCACGCTGGAAGGCGTCGCGCCGGCGCCTGCAACAACACGTCAGCGATCTGCTCGGCGGTGCGGATGACCATTTTAGGTTTATCGCGACTGTCGGCCTCAAGCCGGTACTCCTGCGCGGGTGATGGAAATCGCGCATTGGCCTTGGCAGTCCCCGATTTAACCGCTCTCGCTTAACTTGACTTTAATCAAATTCCGCGCGCCTATGGGATTATCGGCACATGATATTCTGTAAGCACCGCTGATATCTGCGGCTGGAGCACATTGAGAGCGGTCTGTATTTTTTCCAGCAATTGGCGATCGGTTTTTCGCACCGCCATCGAGATGTCAAAGCTCATCGGAATCGGCGCGTCCTGGGGCGGTGGGATCGGACGCAGTACAAGGGGCGGCGACTGTTTGGAGGCGTAGTAGCCCGCGGTCGGCCCCCACACGGCTGCGATATCGATTTTGCCGCTCGCCACAGCGGCGACGATCGCAGCGGACGGGTCTGGCTTACCGTAGTCGCCGAATACTGGATAACCGCGGATGTTGTCGATGATTCCCATACGCGTCAGCGCATGAGCGGGCGGCGAATTAATCGAATCATCGCCA
The DNA here is from genome assembly GCA_030153205.1 of Roseiarcus sp. Lineage (GTDB taxonomy): Bacteria > Pseudomonadota > Alphaproteobacteria > Rhizobiales > Beijerinckiaceae > Roseiarcus. The sequence continues at coordinate 1,418 of JASLHV010000407.1, forward strand.
ATCAATTGCACGCCTACGAGGAGCGTGCGTAGCCTCGGATCTGAAAGGGATGCGACAGGAGAGTCGGCAGGACGTGAAACGAACATGTAGGATGAACGGTAGTAAGGTCGGGTGGAAAGAATTTTCCCGAATTCTGGGGGCGTCGCGGTCACTAGGTCACATGCGCCTGCATTAAGGCCTTCGCGCAAGAAGCCGCGCCGTTGCGGTCGCCACACATATTCCAGTGTTTGTCCTAGCTGCTCAGCGATCAACGCCGCGAGCTTATTTTCGAAACCCTCGCCGGCTGAATTCGAAAAGGGTAGGTTGTTCGGATCAGCGCAGACCCGGAGGGGGGGCGGCCCGGCCGAAACTCCTGGTGGCGCGGCTCCGTAAATTATAGCCGCAAGGATTCCCGCCAATAACCTCATTTGAGCACTTGCGCCCACTTTGGAACGAAGCCGGCGTGAATCTCCTGCGCAATATCTGCCTCGCTGCCGCGACAGATAGGGTGACCAAATCCCGACGCGCTGGTCTTGTCAGGGGTGACATCGTAGATGATTTCATCGTTGTGATCGGGCGAAACGCCGGCAGGCGTTTTGTCGAGCCCCATCGCCTGCCGAATGCGCCAAGCGATATTGTGGTCAGCGCATGAACTGTCGCCGCTGACTCCCAGGGCGCCCAAAAGTCCATTGGCGTCATAGAGAGCGAGACCGCCGCCAAAAGTGACAACACCTCCCAACGCCTTCCCCACAAGCGGATCGGAAGGCGTTCCGAAAGCGTTCGGGTCGCCGCTATAGAGAAGGGAGGTGTTGACGGGGGCTGTTGTGGCGAGACCATAAAGAAAGCCGCCTGGCTGGGCGCCGGCGTAGAGATTGGCCGTCGACATCGCGAAATTATTGAGACTGAGCGCGTTCGCTGTGTTCGCTTTTTCCGCCGCGATGGCCCGGCTGCCGAGCCATTGGTCCGTTGCGGTCGCTCCGCTAAAGGCGATTGCGCAGACGACGCCCTGGCGCGTGACGAGCGCCGCCCATTCATTGTTATCGAATCCGCCGTTGCTTGGCCCTCCGCTCGGTTTGACGCTGGCGCGAAGCGCTTGCTGCAGCTTGTCGTGATCTGCCGGGCAATCAGCCGCGGCGGCAGTGCAAGTTGCGGCAAGGAGGATGGCTGCTGCTGCAATGTAATTCTTCGTCATGGCGACCTCCAAAGTGTCAGCGAAGCGTTTCGAGATAGGCGGCGACATCCATCGCCTCCGCCGCCGAAAGCCCGGCCGATGGCATGGCGTTTCCTGGCACAATCCGTTGAGGATCGAGGATCCACGCCGCGAGATTTTCGGGCGTGTTATGCAACATGCCCGCGACGAAGATGCGCCGCCCCATGTGATCAAGCGGTGGACCGACCAAGCCGTCGGCGTTAGATATGCCTGGAATATTATGGCAGCCGCCACAGCCTTTCTCGACGATCAACGCCGCTCCGCGTCGGGGCGCGCCTGGGCCATCGAAGAGATGAGTCTGCGCGTAAGCCGACCTCGCTTGAATAAATGTGAGGATCAGAATTACGAAGTACCGTTGAGCTAGGCCTGGGAACATGTCGAAAGCGC
>JASLHV010000574.1 GCA_030153205.1 Roseiarcus sp.
GACGCATTCGTCGAAGGATTTGCCGAGACGTTTGAGGATCATTTCGACGAGAGTACGGATGGTCACCACCTCATAGCCCGAAATGTGATAGGCTTCGCCGAGCCCACCCTTCTGCGCGATCTTCAGCGTCGCTTCGGCGACGTCATTCATATGAATGAAGACGCGCAGCGACTTGCCGCCGCCGTCAAGCCGCAATTTCTGGCCGCCAATCGCCGAGAGGATCGTCCGCGGCACGATGCGGTAAAGCTGCTGGCCGGGGCCATAGACATTGGCCGCACGAGTGAAGACGACGGGAAAATCATAAGTTGCGAAAAAGGTCTTCAGGCTCATGTCGCCGGCGGCGCGCGATACGGCGTAGGGCGTCGAAGGGTTGAAGGGCGCGTCTTCTCTCACCCAGCCTTCGGTCGAGCCATAGACTTCCGGCGTGGTTACGTGAACGTATCGCTGCAACCCGTCGTACCGTCGCAGCACTTCGTGGAGGCGGACGGTCGAGACGACATTGGTCATCATCCAATGATCGGGATGGAGCCAGCTCTCACCGACCATACTTTGCGCGGCGAAATTGACGACATGCGTCGGCTTTTCGGCTCGGAGCAGCGCAGCGAGCTTGTCGAGATCCTGGTTGAGGTCAATCTGCTGAAAGCGCACCTGTCGCTTCGACCAGACGTAAGGGAGAAAAGCCACATGCGGTTGTGGCGAGCGGCTTGTCGCCAGCACGTCGTAACCCTGCGCCGCCAAATGGTCGGCGAATGTCGCGCCGGAGAATGAATTGGCGCCGAGAACGAGAAATTTTTCCGTTCCGCTCATGGGGCGCTGGCGGCCGCGCCGGTATTAGGCTTGATCGAGTCGCGATGGGCGTAAAGCCATTGCAAGATCATGTGGCCGAGGATGATCTGGCCGTCTTCCGCAATCTGCATGTCGTCGATCGCAAGATGGATCGCGACATCCGCCAGGGTCTTCGCTTTGCCGCCGGAATAGCCGACGACGGCGTAGCTGGTGATGCCGAGCTTTTTCGCCTCTTCGATCGCTTTGACGATGTTCGGGGAATTGCCGCTGCCGGAAAGGACGATCAACACATCGCCTTTATGACCGAGCACGGCGAGTTGATGCGCGAAGATCGCGTCATAGCCTTCGTCATTGCCGATGCAGGTCAGAACAGAAGGATTGGCGCTCAACGCCTGTGCGCGAATGCCGGAGCCTTTGATCTTGGAGAGAGGGTAGATCAGGTCATTGGCGAGGTGATTGGCGTTGCCGGCGCTGCCGCCATTGCCGGCGATGAAAACATGGCGGCCGGTTTTCCAGCAGTCGAGAAGGTCGGCGGCGAGCCGCTCGACGCCGGACCAATCTGTCGCTTCGAGCGTGGTGGAGAGCCGCTTCGTGTAATCGGCGAAATGGGTCTTGGCGTCCGGGCGCAATGTCTGAGCAAGGCCCATCAGAGCACCTCTTTCTGCATCCATTTGAGATTGTGCCAGCGGTCTTCCTCGCGCAACACGCCCTGGCCATAGAGGCCGATCATTTCCTTGATCGCGTCCTCGACGGTTTTTTTCGGCTTAAAGCCGGTCGCCAGAAGCTTGTCGGAATTGACCCGGTACGAGCGCGGATCGTTGGACGGGCTGACGACGATCTCGGCGGGCACGTGTTTCGTCACCATGCGGGCGATATCGAGGATCGAGATATTCTCGAAGCCGGCGTTATAGATTCCGGTATGTTCGGGGTGATCGAGCAGGAACAGGTACAAATCCGTGATGTCGTCGATATGGATGTTCGGGCGGACCTGATTGCCGCCGAAGACCGTGATCTTGCCGTTCTTGATCGCCTGCATGGTCAGGATATTGACCGAAACGTCGAGGCGCATGCGCGGCGAAAATCCGCAAACCGTCGCGGGGCGTACGATCTGAACGATCATGTCGTCCTTATAGGAGAGGACGATGCGCTCACCGCACATTTTCGTCTTGTTATATTCGGAGATCGGGAGGAGCTCGAGGTCCTCGGTGACCTGCGCCTCCTCCTTGACGCCATAGACACTGCCGGACGAGGCGTAGATGAACCGCTTGATGCCCATCCGGTGCGCGCGATCGATCAATTGCATCGTCGCGAGGCAAGAGATTTCCCAGGTCAGCTTCGGATCAAGGTCGCCGCAAGGGTCGTTAGCCACGCTGGAGAGGTGGATAATCGCATCGACCCCATTGAGATCGATCTCGTCGGGGTTTCTGACATCGCCCTTGACAATTGTCAGGTCGGGATGGGGCTCAAGGAAATTGCCGAACCATTGGAGATCGAAGGCGGTGACCTTATGGCCGCGGCGTAGCAATTTAGGCACCAGGACGGAGCCTTTGTAGCCGCATCCGCCAGTCACGAAAATCTTCATAATTTCAACGATCTCCATCGAAATCTCCGTCGCGGAGACTTCGGTCTGTGGCCCTCGGGATCAAAAGCCGTTCGGCGTGACCGCTCGGGCGGGTCTGGGCATAAAGTCTGTATGCGCCCGGCGCAAGCTTTCCGGATTGCCAATATCGCGGTGGTAGCGCGCCGCTTCGACCGCGAGAATTTTCCCGACGAGGCCGGGGATGATCTCGGTGGAAAGGTCGATAATGGGTTTTCCCATCGCGACGAGGCGCGCCACGACCTCCGGCCCGACGACATAGACCGCGCCATTGGCGAGATCGCCGGGCGGATTGGCGACCTTCTCATGGAAGGCGACGACGATGTTTTTCCTGTCGAGCTCCAATATGCCGCAGGAGGAGGGATCGTCGGTACGAAAGGCGAGCATCGTCATGACGCAGCCTGCTGGGCGACGCGCGTGGGCATCGGCCAGAGCGGGAAGATCGAAGTCGGTGAGGTTGTCGGCATGGGCGACCAGCAAAGGTTCGTCGCCGAAGAAAGCGCGATTGGCAAGGATCGTGCCGCCGGTGCCGAGCAATTCCGGTTCGTAAGCAAGGTCAATGAAAGATCGCCACGTCGAAGCGGCGACATGATCGCGGACTTTGTCAGCGAGCCAATGGGTGTTGATAAGCACGCGCTCGACGCCTGCAGCGAAGAGAAGATCGAGCCAATAGTCGAGCAAGGGCTTGCCATGGATCGGGACGAGACATTTGGGAATCGTCTCCGTCATGGGACGAAGCCGTAGTCCGACGCCTGCGGCTAGGAGGAGCGCTTTCATGATTGTGTCGGCAGCGCAGCGCGCCCGCTCTTCCGCTTGCGGGAGAGAATTGGGGTGAGCTGCCGAGCGTGGGTCAAGCGTATAACTCGCACTCAGCCTACCGGATATTCTGGCTGATCGGCGGAGGACGGCGCGTCGATCTCTTCGGTGAGATCGCGGGCCGACAGGGCGGTATTGCCGACGCGCGAGACCTGACAGGCGGCCGCCAAGCCGCCGATATAGGCGCTCTGCCAGATGTCCATGCCGGCGCGAAGGGACAAGGCCATAGCGGTGAAAAGACTGTCGCCGGCGCCCGCCGGGTCTTTCGGCAGCGTGTTCAGCGCCGGCAGGCGGTCGGCGAGGTAGCGCCCTTGCTTGGCGCCCCAGATCAGCATGCCTTCCGAGCCGAGCGTGATCACGACATTCTGCGCCTCGGCCTTGGCGCAGAGG
>JASLHV010000576.1 GCA_030153205.1 Roseiarcus sp.
AGGCGGCGCGCAGCCTGAGCGAGGCGGCGTCGGAAAGAGCGCTTCGTGTCGCTCGACGGAGCTTAGCCATGCCAAGCGCTTTCACAATGGCGCGTCATAACGCCTTCTGACTCGCCAGAAACGCACAGATCCTTTCGTTGACGGAACGAAGCGCTTCGACATGCGGCATGTGACCCGTCTCCGGAACGATCAAAGTATCGCCGCCGAAGGTCGCGAGCCGATCGCTCGAAAGCGGATTGATCGAATCCTGTTGTCCCCAAATTGTCAGCCGCGGCAAAGCGCGAATAGCGTCGGATGCGATCGCGTGAGCAATGGCAGCTTCGCTGGCGATGAGCTTCTGTGCGATTAGCCTCAGGGCTTGCCGCGCGCCCGGCTTTTCCAACTGCTCGAGAACGCGCGCAACCATGTAACGATTGATCAGGCGCGGCCTCACCACCAGACGCTGTAAAAGCTCGGTGGCCTGCTCGGGCGTCGTCAACCGCGGAAAGTCGCTGAGAAATTGCCGGTCGATCGGACCGCCCAGTCCCGCCGGCGTGATGAGAACAAGTGAGGCGACGAGATCAGGCCGCATCTCGGCGAGAAAAAGGGCGGTAACGCCGCCGAGCGAATGCCCGACGAGATGGACCTTCGATAGGCTCTTTTCATCAAGGAGGGCCGCGACGCTTTCGGCCAGCGTCGCGACGTCGCCGCCGCCAACGCCCATCGAGGATTCGCCGTGGCCGGGCAGATCGAGCGCGGATACGGTCGCGGCCGTACCAATCGCTTGCTGATTGGCCAGCCAAGACAGGTGGTCAGCACCGAAACCGTGCAAAAGCAGCGCCGGCGGCCCAGAGCCGCCGAGCGGCCAAAAGGCGAGGTCGACCGCCATGGATCAATCAAGCGCTATCGATCACGCCGAGCGTTGCGCCCACGGAGGCGAGTTCGTCAGCGGGAACTGTAATCTCTTTCAGACGGCCGCTCGCAGGCGCTTCGATCTCCATCGTCACCTTAGGCGTGGTAATCACCACGATCTGCTCGCCCGCGCTGACTTCGTCGCCGACGGCTTTCAGCCATTGGTCGATTTGCGCTTCTTCGATCTCGTTGCCGAGCTGCGGCATGACAATCGCCACATCCATCTTGGTCCCCCTCGTTGAAACCCTCTGCCTTCAGATATTCAGAGCGCCTGCCGCGCAAGCTCCAGATCGCTCCAATTCCTGACGCCGCTTCGTTCGATCTTCTTCTCGGGATAGAAATCGCCGGCGACGATATCGACAATATCATCCGCCTGCGGAAAATAAGTCGCCTCCATTTCAGCGCCCGGCACGATCCAATTGGGCGCGCCGAGCACACGCGGCGGCGCCTTTAATGAAGAGAAGGCGAAACGCGTGATGTTGGTCGCAAGCGTCATCGGGAAACTGCCACGCTCCGAAGCCTCCGAAACAATTAGGATGCGGCCAGTCTTTGCGACCGACGCCAAGACTGGCTCATAGTCGAACGGCACGAGCGAGCGGGCGTCGATCACTTCGGCGGAGAGATTATGCCCCGCGAGTTTCTCCGCCGCTGCAAGCGCCGGATAGACGGAGGGACCGATGGTGAGGATGGTCACGTCCTTCCCTTCCCGCCGGATCGCGGGCGCCCCGAACGGGAGCCGATAATAGTCCGAGGGGACGCCGCCAGGCTCGAAAATCTCGACGGCGTCATAAAGCCGCTGGCTTTCGAAAAAGACCACCGGATCATCGCTGGACAGCGCCGAAGCGAGCAAGCCTTTGGCGTCATAGGGCGTCGCGGGATAGACGACCTTCAGTCCCGGAATATGCGCGACCATCGCCGACCAGTCCTGCGAATGCTGCGCGCCATATTTGCTGCCGATCGAACAGCGCAGCACGATCGGCAATTTCAACACGCCGCCGGACATCGAGCGCCATTTGGCCATCTGGTTGAAAATCTCGTCCCCGGCCCGGCCGATGAAATCGCCGTACATCAACTCGACCAGAGCTCGGCCGCCTGCCAAAGCGTATCCGACCGCCGTCGCAATGATCGCCGCCTCCGATATTGGCGAGTTGAACAGCCGATCGTACGGCATGATATCGGCAAGCCCGCGATAGACGCCAAAGGCGCCGCCCCATTCGCGGCATTCTTCGCCATAAGCGATCAGGCGTTCGTCATGGACCATATGATGCAGGATCGCTTCGAAAAGCCCATCGCGAAGGGTGATGGCGCGCATCGGCGATAGTTTCTCGCCCTCGGGCGATAGGCCGAAGCGGCTCTTCTTGGCGTCTTGACGGACCCTGGTCGCCGTTTCCGGCGCTTTTAGCAGTCGTGTTTCCCCGGCGGGCGTCGCGATTTCCGCATTCGAGAACATGAGACGGCCGATCAGAGTCGGATCGGCGTGAATATCGACGATCGGCGATGCCGAGGGATCGACGGCGACAGCGGTGACCGCCCTGACTTGGGCGCGCACTGCCTCTTGCATCGCCTCGGCGTCGACCGCGGAAAGCACGCCATTCGAAATGAGCTTCGCACGATAAGAGGCGATCGGATCATGCGCATCCCAGGCGGCAAGCTCTTCGCGGGTACGATACACATTGGCGTCCGTCGTCGAATGGCCGCCGGAGCGATAGCACTCGACATCGAGTAAAGCCGGGCCTTCGCCGCACAGTAGAATGTCGCGCTTGCGTTCGACGGCGTCGGCGACGGCGAGCGGATTGCCGCCGTCGATCGTCTCAGCATGCATCGCCGCGGGATTGACGGCCGAGGCAATGCGCGACAGGCGATCCCAGCCCATCGTCTCGCCGATCGTCTGACCGCCCATGGCGTAGAAATTGTTGTTGAAGAAGAAGAGCACTGGAAGCGCGCCCTTCTTGGCGTCGTCCCAAAGCGTATGGAACTGCGCCATGGCCGCGAAGTTCATCGCCTCCCAGACAGGACCGCAGCCCGTCGAGCCATCGCCGCTATTGGCGACGGCTATGCCGCCCGAGGCGCTGACCTTCTTCCAGAGCGCCGCCCCGGTCGCGATGCCAGCGGAAGCGCCGACAATGGCATTGTTTGGATAGATGCCGAAGGGCGGGAAGAAAGCATGCATGCTGCCGCCCATGCCGGCATTGAAGCCATTGGCGCGCATGAAAATCTCGGCGAGAAGACCGAGCAGAAGAAAATTTTCAGCGAGGCCTTGAGAGGAATTGCTTGGCAGGCGCCCTTCGACGGTACGAAGCAACGCGCCGCATTGCCAGGACTCCATAATTGAGACACGTTCGTTTTCAGCGAGACGCTGGACTGCGGCAAGGCCCTTAGCGATGAACTCGCCATGACTGCGATGGCTGCCGAAGATATGATCTTCCGGTCGCAACGCCAGAGCCTGGCCGACCGCGGCGCCTTCCTGCCCGATCGAGAGATGCGCGGGGCCGCGATAGGCGTATTCGATTTCCTCATAAGCGCCTTTCGCCTTGAAGGCGCCAAGCATGGATTCAAATTCGCGCACGATCATCATGTGCCGCAAAACTTCGCGCAGCGTGTCGTCGCCCCGCGCGGCGCGCTCCTCTCCGAGTGAGCGGGCGTAAGCGCGGATCGGCACTTCCGGAAAGGCGAGCTTGCCGCTTTTTGCAAAGCTTGCGGGATCGACCGGTATGGTTTTGGGCATCGCCTGAGGACTCGCGTTCGCGCGACATGCCGACCGACCACGTCGCCATCGCATCTAGGCGAAATGACTTTTGCTTGTCAAGACACGCAAAAGTCATTTCGAATGAGCCAAGACGAATTACCAATGCGCCAAAAAGACGCACGATTGCGCGATAGCGTCTGACGCCGCACGCCGAGAATTTATGCGGCGAGTTAGTCTCCTCCGCGGGCGCCAAGGGGCGCTTCCGTGACGTCGATCGGCGCGCCTTCTGGAGCGCTCATTCGCGAGCCCTTGCGGACCTGTCATCACTAAGCGCAATATTGCGCCGGGGTCAGAACGTCGCTTCACCGAAGTCGAACGACCCGAACAAAAGAATTCATATCGTCGGGAGGACTAACTATGGCGACGCTATTCGGACGCGGTCGACTCGATCGCCGCGCCATCCTCAAAGGCGCCGCGGCCTTTGGCGGCCTTGCCGTCGCTTCGCCGGCAATTATCTCCGCCCGCGCTGAGACGCCGATCAAGATCGGCATGATCGATCCCCTGACCGGATCGTATGCGGCGGTGGCGCAGAACGAAGTGATGGGCGCGAAGCTCGCGATCACGCAGCTCAACGCCAAAGGCGGCATCCTCGGCCGTCCGATCGAACTCCTCGTTGAGGATTCGGCCAATGACGTTGGCACCGGCGTGCAGAAGGCGCGCAAACTCACCGAACGTGACGAAGTCTCCTTTATGATCGGCGATGTGAATTCAGGCGTCGCGCAAGCCATCGCTCAGGTCAGCAATGAAAAGAGAATTCTTCATATCGTCTCCGGCGGTCATACCGACACGATCACCGGCAAAGATTGCAAATGGAACGTCTATCGCGTCTGCAATACGACAAGTATGGAGGCGAATTCGATCTCCGAGACTTTGTTCAACAAATACGGAAAGAAGTGGCATTTCATCACGCCGGACTATGCCTATGGCCACACGCTACAAGATGCGGCGACAGCCGACCTCAAGAAGCTCGGCGGCTCGGTCACCGGCGCTGAATTGACGCCGCTCGGCGCGACGGACTTTTCAGCCTTCCTCATCAAGGCTCGCGCCGCCAATCCGGACGTCATCCTCGTCCTGGTGCAAGGATCAGACATGGTCAATTGCCTCAAGCAAATCTCGCAATTCGGTCTCAACACGCAGGTTCATGTCGCCGGCTTGCAACAAGAACTCGAATCGCTCGAGGCCATGCCGCCAGAGGCGCGGATCGGCGTCTGGATGTTCGAATGGTACTGGAAACAACCGGGCGTCCCGGGGGTCGAACAATTCGTCGCGGACATCCGCAAGGTCAATGGCGGCAAAGTCGCAACGGCCCGGCATTGGTTCGGCTACACATCGGTCCACACGCTTGCTGGAGTCGCCAATCAGGAAAAGTCCTTGGATGCGGTCAAACTAGCGAAAGCGCTCGGCAATTTCGAATTGCCGCCTGAAATCCGGCTTCAGCCCAACAAATGCTACTACCGCGCCGGCGATCACCAATTGATGACCTCGGCCTTCATCGGCGAAGCGCAGACGCAGGGCAAGGACGACCCGGAGGACCTGTTCAGAGTTGACAATGTTATCGCCGGCGACAAGACGGCGCCGCCGGAGGATCAGACCGGATGCAAGGTGCAGTGGCCGGCCTAGCCGCCGATGACGCAGCTCCTGCTCTTCAACATCACGAACGGGCTCATCATCGGCGCATTTTATGTACTGATGGCGTTAGGCCTGTCGCTCATTCTCAACTTAAGCAATGTCATCAATTTCGCTCATGGCGGCTTTCTCGTCATCGGCGGCTATATCGCCTATAGCGTCACGCCCTATGTCGGCTTCTGGGGCGCGTTGCTGATCGCGCCGCCGCTCACCGCTGTCATTGGCTTTATCGTCGAACGGATCTTGATCCGCCCGCTCTATGGCCGCGATCCGCTCTACAGCCTGCTTCTGACTTTCGGCCTCGCCTTCATGATCGAGGATGGAACGCGCTTCATCTGGGGCGCGCAGGGCAAGCCGGTGAATGTGCCGGCCTTTCTTGCCCAGCCCTTGAGCATGCAATTCTTCTTCATCACCGGCTATCGCCTTTTCATGGTCGCAACCGCGGTCATCGTGGTCGCCGGTCTCTTTGCTATTCTCCGCTATACGAGGCTCGGCGTTCGCATCCGCGCCGGCACGCTCGACCTCGAGACCGTCGCGGCGCTCGGCGTCAATGTACAAGCGCTGCGCTCGTTGAATTTTGCGGCTGGCGTTTTTCTGGCGGGCCTCGCCGGCGTCTTGGCGGCGGGACAACTTGGCCTGGAGCCGACGATGGGCACGGGGCTCTTGATGCCGAGCTTTATCGCCATCATCGTCGGCGGCGTCGGCAGCCTTACCGGCACGCTGATCGGCGGCCTGCTCATTGGCGTCGCTTCGGGCGTGACGGCAGTATTCCTGCCCGCCGCAAGCGAAGCGGTGATGTATGTCTTGATGGCCCTGATCCTCTTGTTGAGACCGCGCGGCCTTCTCGGCGAAGAAGGCATGATGACATGAGCGCCAACGCGCGGAAGCTCGCCATTCTGGCGGTCGTGTGGATTCTTCTCATCGCGGCGCCCTATTGGATGCCGCTGGTCGGCGGTTACACGGCGCTCGGCGCGCGCGTTCTCGTTCTCGCCCTCGCCGCCATGTCGGTGAATTTTTTGCTTGGCTTTACCGGGGTGCTCTCCTTCGGTCACGCCGCTTATTTTGGACTTGGCGCGTACGGTGCCGGCTTTGCGCTCAAATTCCTCGCGCCAAGCACGCCGCTGTCGCTTCTGTGCGGCACATTGCTGGGCGGGGTCGCCGGCGCGCTTCTCGCGCCGCTCATCGTGCGCCGACGTGGCGTTTATTTCGCCATGGTGACAATCGCTTTCGGCCAAGTGCTCTATTACATCGCCTTCCAATGGAGTTCGCTCACCGGCGGCGACGACGGGCTGCGCGGCTTTTCGCGCCAACCTCTCGATCTCGGTCTTGCGACGGTCGACATCCTATCGAACGGAACCGCCTTCTACTATTTCGTCCTATTCTGCTTTACGATCGTCGTGGCGATCATGGGCTTCATTCTGAACACGCCTTTCGGCCGCGCCATGATCGCAATCCGCGAAAACGAACGCCGCGCCCGATTCCTTGGCCTCGCCGTCGAGCGCCATATCTGGATCGCTTTCACGCTTTCTTGTTTCTTCATGGGCTTCGCCGGCGCCCTCTACGCTTTGGTCAATAATTTCGCTGATCCCCGCGGTCTCCACTACAGCCAATCCGGCGACTTCGTGATGATGGCGGTGATGGGCGGCATGCGTAATTTCTGGGGGCCGCTTCTCGGCGCCACGGTTTTCGTCGTGGTGCAGGATTATCTTTCCAGTGTCACCGTCAATTGGATGTCCTTCATCGGCCTGCTTTTCGTTCTTGTCGTCCTGTTTTTCCCACGCGGGCTGTTGGGCTTCGTGCAGCGGCGGGCTCAGGCATGAGCGAAGACTTGCCCGCGCAGTCGACGGCGATTCTCGAAGTTCTTGCGGTCAGCAAACGCTTCGGCAACCTGGCGGCGGTAAGCGATGTTTCTTTGAAAGTCGCTCGAGGGCAGGCTCACGCCATTATCGGGCCCAATGGCGCCGGCAAGACAACCTTCTTCAATCTCCTGAGCGGCTTCTTTCCGCCGAGCGCCGGCAAAATCATCTTCGATGGACGCGACGTCACGATGGTCGCCGCGCATCGGCGGGTCGCGATGGGTATGGCGCGTACGTTTCAAATCACAGAGATTTTCCCGGAACTGACGGTCAGAGAAAATTTGCGTATCGGCGCCGAAGTCGCCGGAGGTTACGCCCTGCGCGCTTGGATCAGCCGCGCCGAAAAATTGACGCTGATGCGACGGGTCGACGAGATCCTTGACCTTGCCGGTCTCACCGCCAAGTCCGATCGTCTGGTCGGCGAGCTTGCCCATGGGGACCAGCGCGTCGTCGAGATCGCAACCGCTTTGACCTTACGGCCACGCCTGCTGCTGCTTGACGAACCGACGGCGGGCATGGGTGAGCAAGAAACTTACGCCGTCACGAAACTCATTCGCGAATTGCGACAGCGCGGCGGTCTATCGCTTGTCCTTATCGAACACGACATGCGTGTCGTCTTCCACTTGGCTGACCGTATCACAGTTCTGGATCAAGGTCGGCTGCTCGCGGAAGGGGCGCCAACAGAAATCGCCGCGAACCAGGCTGTGCAGGCCGCCTATCTCGGACAAGCGGCATGAGCGCCGCGCTGCGAGCCGACGGCCTGCATACGTACTATGGCAAAAGCCACATCCTGCATGGCGTCGGGCTCGAAGCAGCGGAAGGAAAGATCACCGCTTTGCTTGGCCGCAACGGCGCCGGTAAGACGACGACGCTACGCAGCCTGATGGGGCTGACGCCGCCGCGACGGGGCAGAGTCACAATCTTCGATAAAGATACGACGCATTGGCCGTCGTTCCGGATCGCCAGCCTTGGTGTCGGCTATGTCCCGGAGGGACGCCGGATATTCCCGAATCTCAGCGTCGACGAAAATCTCAAAGTGCCGATCGAGCGGCCAGGGCCTTGGACGACCGAGCGCGTGTATCAGCTCTTCCCGCGTCTGGCCGAGCGCCGCCAGAACCGCGGCCGCCAGCTCTCCGGCGGCGAGCAGGAAATGCTGGCGATCGCCCGCGCGCTGCTGCTCAATCCAAAGCTGCTCATTTTAGATGAACCCTCGCAGGGGCTGGCGCCGCTGATCGTGAAAGAGGTTTTTCGAGTCGTCTCGAGGATGCGCGAAGAGGGCTTGTCTGTCTTGCTCGTCGAACAGAACGTACGCATGACATTGGAAGTCGCCGATTACGCCTATGTGCTCGACGACGGCGCAATGGTCCATCAAGGGCCAGCGCGCGAACTCGCGCGGGACGAAGCGCGCGTGCAGGCGCTGGCGGGCGTCGCGGCGGAAGCTTGGGGAGAGATTTAGGACGCCGCGGCGCCGGCGATCCACACGCCTCTAAGGCTCAAATCGTCGCCAAGATGAACAAGGTCCGCACGCAGGCCCCGTCGCAATCGGCCTCTCTTGTCTTCAATATTCAATAGTCGCGCCGGCGTCGCCGTCGCCATCGTCAGTGCATCGGCGAGGTCGAGACCAATCGTGTGATGCGTATAGCGCACCGCGTCGAGCATCGTGATCGCAGCGCCGGCGAGCGTGCCATCAGCAAGGGTCAGCTTGAGCCCCTCCTGGGTGACGCGGCGCCCACCGAGTTCATAGACGTGCGGGCCGCCGGCGGCAGGCGGCATGGCGTCAGAGATCAATGCGATCCCGTCCTTCCCTTTCGCCTGGAAGGCGACGCGAGTCGCCGCCTCATGAACATGAAAACCATCCGCGATAAAACCGCACAGGACGCGCGGATCAGAGAGCGCGGCCCCGACCAAACCTGGCGCGCGATGACTTAGCTGGCTCATCGCATTGTAGAGATGCGTGACCGCGCGCGCGCCGGCGTCGAAAGCGGCGGTCGCCTCTTCGGCGCTGGCGTCTGAATGGCCGATGCTGACTGTCACGCCGCTTCGCGCCAA
>JASLHV010000577.1 GCA_030153205.1 Roseiarcus sp.
GCCAGGCTCCGGCGAGCGCCAGGCCGAGGGCCAGGCAAGCGCCGCCTGCGGCGCATATGAGCGCGGTCGAGACGCGATCGGAGAGGCGGGCGGAAATCGGCGCGGCGAGCGCCACCGCGATTGGCCAGGGCGTCATCAAGAGTCCTGTCGCGACGACGCTCTCGCCGAGTTCGCGCTGGAAGTAGAAGGGCAGCGCCACGATACCCATCATCTGCGCGGCGAAGCAGCAGACCGAGGCGATCGCGGCGAGCCGGAATGCGCCGCTGCGCAAAAGGTCGATGGGTACGAGCGGCGCTTCGCGCGCTCGCTCGCGGCGGACAAGCGCCGCAAGGCATAAGACCGCGCCAAGAATCATCGCCGCGCCTCGTCCCGGCTGCGCCGCGATTCTGTCGCCGCCAAAAACGAAGAGCGCGAACATGCAAGTGTTGATCGCCGCGCTGACGAGATCCAGCGAGCGGCCGGTTCCACGAGGGCCCGGCAAAGCGCGTCCGGCGACGAGCACAAGCGCGGCGATCGGCAGATTGACGGCAAAGAGCCAGGGCCAATCGGCGATGGCGAGGATCGCAGCGCCGACCCCCGGCCCAGCGGCGGACGAAAGCGCGATGACCATCGCGTTCCAGGCGATGACGCGGCCGATCAGGCGTTGCGGAGAGGCAAAGCGCAGCATCATCGGGCCAAGCGCCATGATCGCGCCGCCGCCAAGCCCCTGAATGAAGCGCGCCGCGGCCAGAAGGGGAAGATTGGCCGCCAGCGCGCAGAGGGCGGAGGCCGCCGCGAACAAGGATATGCCCGCAACGAAGACCTTGCGGCCGCCGTAACTCTCGCCGAGGGCGGCGCAGGGCAGCAGGGCGACAACCACACCGAGCTGGTAGGCGGCGACCACCCAGACGCAATCGGCCGAGGACACATCAAGCGCATGGGCGATCGACGGAAGGGCGACATTGGCGATCGCGCCGTCGAGCACGACCAGCACGGTCGCCGCGAGAAGCGCGCCGAGCGCCACCGCGCGGCGCGGCAGAGGCAGTCCGTCCTCGACCGCCCGCGGCGCGGCGCCGAGCGCCGGCGTTTGAGGATCGCGTTTTCCTCGAGCGGCGATTTCTGCTGATAGGACTGATGACATTTGGGAAGCCTCCGGACCAGTTGCCGCTGAAGGATAGGCATCAGCAGCTATGGCGGAAGGCGCATCGGATACAATCAACCATTGCATCAGACGCTATGCGTCGTGTTAAGATCCCGCTATGTCGCAACCGGACCTGAACCTGCTGATCGCGCTCGACGCGCTCCTGGCCGAGAGCAGCGTTTCGGGCGCCGCCCGGCGGCTGGGCTTGAGCGCTTCGGCGATGAGCCGCACGCTGGCGCGGCTACGGGCCGCCACCGGCGATCCGCTGTTGACGCCGGCGGGCCGCGCCATGGTCCCGACCCCGCATGCCGAGGCGCTGCGCGAGCGGGTGAGCGAATTGAGCCAAGCCGTTCAGGCCGTTTTGCGACCGGCGCAGAGCGTCGACATTCAGCGCCTGGAGCGTACCTTCGTCATTCGCGCCAATGAGGGATTCGTCGAAGTCTTCGCCGCGCGCCTCGTCGCGGCGGCAAATGCGCAGGCGCCGGGCGTAAGGCTGCGCTTCGCGCCAAAGCCCAACAAGGACCCGCGGCCGTTGCGCGAAGGACAGATCGATCTCGACATCGGCGTGCTCGAGGACACCGCGCCCGAATTGCGTGTACAGGCTATGTTTCGCGATGTCTTTGTCGGGGTCGCGAGAGCAGAGCACCCTTTGCTGAAGGGCGCGATCACGCCCGAGCGGTTCGCCGCCTTCGACCATGTCGTGGCGTCGCGAAGCGGGCGCGCGCAAGGCCCCGTGGACGAGGCGCTCGCTGCGCTCGGTTTGGTACGGAACATCGCCGCCGTCGTACCGAGCTTTCCCGCCGTGTTCGCCGTCGTCTCGACATCCGACATGATCGGACTTGCGCCGCGATCCTATTTCAGCGTCGGCCCGACGAGCGAGCCTTCCCGCCGACCGGCCGTCTCAAGCTTTCCGCTGCCGGTGCGCACGGAAGGGATTACGGTTTCGCAAATGTGGCATCCGCGTCTGGACGCCGACGCCGCGCATCGCTGGCTGCGTGGGCTGATCCTCGACTTGTGCCGAAAGCCGGACGGCGCGACCGCCGGATAATATGGGAGCCAGGCGGTTTTCTTGCCGTCTTGACTGCATACCGACCGGTTGGTATCGATAGCTGATGACGCCCAAACTCACCGCTCGCGACAAGCTCCTCGACGCCGCCATCGCGACCGTCCGGGCCAAGGGCTATTCCGCGACATCCGTAGACGACCTCTGCGCCGGGGCGGGCGTCACCAAGGGCGCTTTCTTCCATCATTTCAAAAGCAAAGAGGCGCTCGGCGTCTCAGCGGCGGCGCGTTGGTCGGAGAATGCGGATGCGCTTTTTGCCGCAGCGCCCTACCACGCCCATGCCGATCCGCTCGATCGCCTTCTGGGCTATATCGACTATCGCAAAGCGATCCTGCAGGGCGCGATAGCCGAGTTCACCTGCCTCATCGGCACGATGGTGCAGGAGGCTTATGAGACCCATCCAGCGATCCGCGAAGCCTGCGAGCGCGCCATCGTTGGTCACGCCGCCAAGCTCGCCCCCGACATCGCCGAAGCCATGCGCGCGCATGGTATCAAAGGCGATTGGACGGCTGAGAGCCTCGCGCTTCACACGCAAGCGGTCCTGCAAGGCGCCTTCATCCTCGCCAAGGCGACCGGCGGGGCCAAGGCGGCTGCTGATACGGTCGATCATCTGAGACGGTACGTCGAACTATTGTTCGATCGTCGACCCGGTCACGAATGATGCGGCTTACCCTCATCCGGCGCTTCGCGCCATCTTCTCCCGC
>JASLHV010000042.1 GCA_030153205.1 Roseiarcus sp.
CCCGACTTTGGCGAGAATGGAGCCGATGTGCGTCGACATCGAACTCTCCGGGGCGCTGACGCGCGGGGCGACGATCGCGGATCGAAGACGCAGCGTTGCGCTCGAGCGGCGTAACGCCAATGTGTGCCTCGAGGTCGATGGCGACCGTTTTTCGAAGAGATTCGTCGAAGCGATGAGGGGATTCGGCGATTAAGGCGAGGAGGATCAATCTTGCTCGCTCTGGATTATCCGTGCGCTCGAAAGTGCAATCGCGACACGCCAGGCGATGATTCTCCGCCCGGGATTGCCCATCCCCCGAAAAGTCTTTCGCGTTCGGCGCGTGTGGATCGGAAAAATGGATAACGCGATTCCACGCGTTGCTTGTGCTCAGCGAAGTCGACGCCCATACAGACGATTTTCCGATTCACAATCGGATAGTCGCGCTCGCCGCTCCAGGGGCTATGACCGAAGACACGCTTGTAAAAAGCCTGGTGCTCCGAACGAATTGTCGCCAGCAGATAAGCGGCGCCGGAATATTCCGTCGCTAGCCATGTCAACCGAGTCGTGACATAGGCAAGTCCCGGATAATTTCTGGAGAATTCGAATTTCGCCGCAAAGCGCGTGGGATCAACGACGCCCTCCGACAAATGCGGCGAGATTACGTCGCCAAATACACCGGCCGATGGCAATACGTCGCCCTGCGAACGGGCGATGTGAATGCGGATCGTGCTCGCCATGTCGCCGTCGATGAAGACGCCGAAGACTTTCCCATTAGGAGCCTGATCGTAATCGGTATCGTGAATCTTCTCCGATTCCGAAGGGTCGATCCAATTCTCGCGACGATAGGCGTCATAGCGTAGCTTGTAAGCGGCCTCGAATTCCGCCGCAGTTTCAATGGGCCGACAATCGGCGCGCTCCAGCAACCCAAATACTTGATCTGCAAAACGCGATCTAACGTTTACAATCGCCGCACACATACAAACACTCGCCGCCGCTTTGCCTGCGCGGACGAGGTTAACAGAAGGTAAACAACTGTAAAGAACTTGTAATTGCTTTGGTTAACCCTCGCGCCCATGGCGCTCAAAATTCGGACTACAGCGGTTCTTCGTCTCGCAAGAATTCGAGAACCAATCCAGCGTAACTATCTAAAATCGCCTCTGAAGTCTGGGTGCGAACGCATCGCCCCCATTCGACGAAATCTTTGATATTAACGGGCAAAGGCTCGATCGGAGCGCCGACGCTGGCCATCGATTTTTGCACTGCGGCGCGATGATCTTTCCAGTGTTCAAAATCGATATGCGGCGCAAAGGCCTCTACCGATTGCGCATGAGTCACAAATTCATCCTCCCGAACAACCGCAATGGCCGCGGGCGCCGGATGTTTTCGCAAAAACAGGAGCATTGAGGCGAATGCATCCAAGGATCTTTCGCTTGGCTGCGCGCCTGTAAGCCGACACCAGGCAAGGTAAGGCGATAGGACGACGGAAATCCGCCTCACGTCGACGCCCGCCATGGCTAACCCGACTTCGAAGCCCTCGCGGCAATCAAGCCAGTCCTCGTAGCCGAGGTAGGCGCTGAGATCGGGAATAGCGATTTGCGCCCAGGCGAACTCTTCTTCGGACAGGGCTGCAATGACCCCGACATGGGCGCGGGTCTGCGGATCGACAAACGTCGGTATCCTTGCCTCTAAGTCGATATCCTGCATAACGACGCCAACTTATAGTTAACAGACGCGCAACGTTGTGTGACGCGCAAGTCTTAGCAGCCATAATGCATAAGTCGCTCAAAGAAATTGTTAAGGCGAGCGTATCATAGTTGATGTTAGCGTCCGCGCCTATCCTGAGATTCTAATGCTGCTTGAGCGAATTGGCCGAAGCGCCCGGCCGGAAATCGGACTGTCGAACGCTCTCTATATTGAGCTTGTCGACACGTTGCTCGTCGAGATTCGAGGGCTCGCTCTTACTTTGGCTGCGACGATTCTAGGCGCCGTCGCCGTAGGACTTACAACCCGCGATAGTATTCTTTGGCTGTTCGCAGCCGCCTTGGTTGTTCTTGGCGCTGTCCGCATGTACTATATGCAAGCTCACAGCCGCAATCGACCGAGCCCGAATTTGGCCGCCGCCCGCGCTCGCGAGTTTAACTATATTATTGGCGCAACTGTTTTCATCACTCTTCTTGGCATTTGGACGATGACCGTTTTCTGGCGAACAGAGGACGGATTTAGTCGGTTTTTGTCGACGCTGACGACCACCTCTTGTATCTTTGGAATCTGGACGCGTTCGCTCGCGATCAATAAAAACGGCACTAACGCTCAGCTTCTTGCCGGTTTCGCAACCCTCTCCGGCGCCTTCTGGATGGGCGGCGGGCTTTATCCCTTGCTGATCGTGACGGTTCTCGTCCCGTTATTCGGCTTCATCAAAATCTCCTCGACAAAACTTCGCGAAACTCTGCTTGGCGAGATCGTCGCTCGGCGCGAGGCCGCAACTTTGGCCACGCGCTTGGACAGAGCGCTCAACAACATGTCGCACGGCCTCTGCATGGTCGACGGCGAAGGCCGCCTTACAGTTGCGAACGAGCAAGTACTTCGTATCTTTTCGCTACGCCCCGAAGACGCAAAAGTCGGCGCCGACATGCGCGGCGTTTTGCGCCTGCTGGTGCGCAACGACGTCGTCGCGCGCGGCGAAATCGAGCGTCTGTCGCAAGCTTTGTTCCGCGTGGGCGAGGAAAGCGATTTCGTCGTACCCTTGGAGACGATAGACAAGCGTGCGATCGAGATCACGGTTCACCGGATGAAGGACGAAGGCACGGTCGTCGTCATCCAGGACGTCACGGAGAGACGGAACGCCGAGCGCGCAATCGATCGGATGGCGCGGTTCGATTCCGTCACCGACTTGCCCAATCGCCGCTGCTTCGAAGAGCAGTTGACGATCACCCTGAAGGCTTGCCGTCAAGCGCAGGACAAGGTCGCCGTACTCTTCCTCGATCTCGACGATTTCAAACAGGTCAACGACAGCCTCGGCCATACGCGCGGCGACAAACTGCTCGCCGCGATCGCGGAGCGTTTGCAGACCCTGGTACGGCCGACCGACCTCGTCGCGCGTTGGGGCGGCGACGAATTCGCCATTTTGCAGCGTCCCGTCACCGACGAACAGCAGACCGGGCTGCTTGCCGAGCAGATCATTCGCGAAGTCTCGCGGCCGGTTTTCGTCGACGGTTATGAAGTGATCGTCGGCGTCAGCGTCGGCAGCGCTTGCGCGCCGCAAGACGGCGTGACGCCGGACATCATCCTGTCGAACGCCGATATGGCGCTCTACGCCGCCAAGAGCGATGGCCGCAGGAATTGGCGCCCCTTCGAGAAGTCGATGGATGCGAAGATACAAATCCGGCGCCTCATCGAGCTCGATCTCCGCGCCGCCGTCGCCAACGAATCCATCGAGGTCTATTATCAGCCGATCGTCAATGTCGCGACGCGCAAGATTTCGAGCTTCGAGGCTTTGGCGCGTTGGAATCATCCCGTTCGTGGGCGAATGTCGCCCGCCGAATTCATTCCGATCGTCGAAGAACTCGGTTTGATGGAGGACCTCGGGGCGAGCGTTTTGAGGCGCGCTTGCCTCGCCTGTGCGGCTTGGCCCGACAATATTTGCGTTTCCGTCAACCTATCCTCGACGCAGTTCCGGAGCGGCAGAATCGAGCAGACCGTTCTCGACGCTCTCGCGGCGGCGAAACTTCCGGCCGAGCGGCTCGAACTCGAAATCACCGAATCCACCTTGCTCGACGATCGCGGCGCGACGCGAAATGCGCTCGAGGCTCTGCGCATGAAAGGCGTCAGAATTTCGCTGGATGACTTCGGCACCGGCTATTCCAGCTTGAGCTATATGCTCACCTTCCCTCTCGATCGCATCAAGATCGACCGATCGTTCACCATCGGCCTCGGCGTGCATGAACGGGCGTCGATCTTGGTCGAGAGTGTCGCGCGCATGAGCAAGCAATTGGGCATGAGCGTGCTTGTCGAAGGCGTCGAGACCGAAGCGCAGATGCGTTTTATCGAAAGTCTCGGGACAATCTCGGAGGTTCAGGGCTTCTTGTTCAGCCCGGCCGTGCAGGAGACAGAGGCCAGCAAAATGCTCGCCAGCAGCAAGCAACGCCGGGTCGCAGCGGCCTGAAAAGCAAGGCGGCGGCAGAAACATGGCGGCGGCCGCGTTCCTGATCTAACATTCTCCCACAGCACGGCCGTTCGGACCGGCGATGGGAGATAGGGACCAATGAAAGCTGGCCCTCGGCGGCGTCCCGCGCGGGTCGTTCGCAAGTCCGCTGAGGACGACGACGCAAAAGGCGATGTCGTCCAATCTGTCGATCGGGCGATGGCTATTCTCGACGCGCTCGGCGAAGACGAAGAGGGCTATCGTCTGCGTGATCTGGCGGTCCGCACCGGGCTTTCCCCTTCGACGCTCCATCGTCTGTTGACGACGCTGGAGCGGCGGCGCTTCGTCGAATTCGACCAAACCGACGGCGCCTGGCATGTCGGCCGCCAGACCTTTTCGATCGGCTCGGCCTTCGTGAGGCGGCGCAATTTCGTGGCGCCCGCTCTGCCTTTCCTGCGGCGCTTGCGCGATCTCACCCATGAAACCGCCAATCTTGGCGTCGCCGACGACGGCGAAGTCATCGTGCTCACGCAAGTGGAGAGCCGCGAAATCATGCGCGCCATCACAAGAGTGGGCGGGCGCGCGCCCATGGTCACATCGGGGCTCGGCAAAGCGATCCTGGCGACCTATTCCGACGACGATGTCGCCGCCATCATCCGTCGTCACGGCATGAAGCGCTTGACGCCCAAATCCGTCGTACGCGCCGGCGACCTTCGCAATGTTCTCGAACAGGCGCGAAGGGACGGCTATGCGCTGGACGACGAAGAATATCTCGCCGGTCTGCGCTGCGTCGCAGCCGTCGTCTACAACGATCAAGCCGAAGCGCTGGCGGCGATTTCCGTCTCGGGCCTCGCCAGCCGCGTGCCGAGCGAAAGGCTGCCGCAACTCGGCCGGTTGGTAAGCGAAGTCGCCGCCGAACTCACAATGGCGCTTGGCGGACGGCCACCGAAGTCGCGCGAAGATCGCGCCGCGAGCGGCGCCAATGCCCCGCTGATTATAGCTTGACGCCTTTCACCACCGAAATCGCAACAGTGTAACTCATTGTCTTAAAGAGGTTTTTGGTTCCCATCTCGCCTGACGGAAAAGAATCGCAAGCCGATTGAGAAGCACGCGCGCCTTGGCGAGAATGCTGACGACGAAATGCGAGGCCCGCCGGCTCTGCGAGATCGGGAGAAAAGTCGTGGCGAGAATGAAAGCAATCGAAGCCGCCGTTCGCGTGCTCGAAAAGGAAGGGATCACCTGCGCCTTTGGCGTTCCCGGCGCTGCGATCAATCCGTTCTACGCGGCGCTCAAGGCGCGCGGATCCATTCGTCATATTCTCGCGCGCCATGTCGAAGGCGCCTCGCATATGGCCGACGGCTATACGCGCGCCAAGGCGGGCAATATCGGCCTCTGCATCGGCACCTCAGGCCCTGCGGGCACGGATATGATCACCGGCCTCTATGCGGCCGCCGCAGATTCGATCCCGATCCTTTGCATCACCGGCCAGGCGCCGCGCGCCAAGCTGGCGAAAGAGGACTTTCAGGCGGTCGACATCGAGTCCATCGCCAAGCCGGTGACCAAATGGGCGGTGACCGTGCGTGAACCCGCGCTGGTCCCGATGGTCTTCCAGCAGGCCTTTCATGTCATGCGTTCGGGGCGTCCTGGCCCTGTGCTCATCGACCTCCCGATCGACGTCCAGACGACCGAGATCGAATATGACGATTCAACCTATCAGCCGCTGCCGATCTACAAGCCGGCCGCTACGCGCAAGCAGGCCGAGCGCGCACTCGCCATGCTCAATGACTCGGAGCGCCCTTTGATCGTGGCGGGCGGCGGCATCATCAACGCCGATGCTTGCGATCTTCTGGTGGAGTTCGCGGAACTGACCGGCGTTCCAGTCATCCCGACGCTGATGGGATGGGGCGCGATCCCGGACGATCATCCCTTGATGGCCGGCATGGTGGGATTGCAGACCAGCCATCGCTACGGCAATGCGACGTTCCTGGAGTCGGACTTCGTCTTCGGCATTGGCAATCGCTGGGCCAATCGCCATACCGGCTCGGTCGAGACCTATACGAAGGGCCGTAAATTCATCCATGTCGATATCGAGCCGACCCAAATCGGCCGCGTCTTTGGCCCCGACTTCGGCATTATCTCTGACGCGAAAGCGGCGCTGACAATGTTCCTTGAAGTCGCGCGCGAGATGAAGAAGGCGGGCAAGCTCAGGGATCGCAGCGAATGGTCGGCGAAATGCTTGCACCGTAAGAATAACATGCTGCGCAAGAGCCACTTCGACCAGGTGCCGTTGAAGCCACAGCGCGTCTATGAGGAGATGAACGAGGCTTTCGGCCGCGACACTTGCTATGTGACGACGATCGGCTTGTCGCAGATCGCCGGCGCGCAGTTCCTCAAAGTGTACAATCCGCGCAACTGGATCAATTGCGGACAGGCCGGCCCGCTGGGCTGGACGCTTCCCGCCGCGCTTGGCGTGCGCGCGGCGGATCCTGACAAGACGATTGTCGCGCTTTCGGGCGACTATGACTTCCAATTCATGATCGAAGAATTGGCGGTCGGCGCACAGCACAAGCTGCCCTATCTTCATATGGTCGTGAACAATTCGTACCTTGGCCTGATCCGCCAGTCGCAGCG
>JASLHV010000056.1 GCA_030153205.1 Roseiarcus sp.
AATTCGCCGGTCCTGGCTTCCAGATCGACGCCTTTGAGTACGTCGACCGGGCCGAAATTCTTACGCAATTTCGAGATTGTCAGCGACGCCATGAACGCTCCGTCACTTGATCGCACCTTGCGTGAGGCCGCGCACGAAATATTTCCCGCCGAAGAAATAGATCAGCAAGGGCGGAATCGCGCCGATCAAAACCGCCGCGCTCATCACATCATAAACTCTGACATTGACGCCGCCAGAGGCCATGCCGATCAAAGAGGCCGTGATCGGCTGGCCGCGGCCGGACGAGAACACAACGCCGAAGAGATAGTCGTTCCAGATGCCCGTGAATTGCCAGATCACGGAGACGATCAGAATCGGCGGTGACAGCGGCAAAATGATCTTGAAGAAGATACGCCAGAAGCCGGCGCCGTCGATGCGCGCCGCTTTGATCAGGTCGTCGGGAATGCCGACATAATAGTTACGGCAAAAGAGAGTGGTGAAAGACATTCCTTGAACGCAATGGATCAGGACGAGGCCGCCGATTGTATTCGCGAGCCCAACGTGGCCGAGGATAAACGCCCAGGGCAAGAGAGAGAGCTGACCCGGGATGAAAACGCCGAAAGTCATG
Organism: Roseiarcus sp.; assembly: GCA_030153205.1. GTDB lineage: Bacteria > Pseudomonadota > Alphaproteobacteria > Rhizobiales > Beijerinckiaceae > Roseiarcus. Next base: position 608 of record JASLHV010000056.1, read on the forward strand.
CAGGTGAAAATCAAATCTGAGCCCGGAAACCGCCATTTCGAGAGAATGTAGCCGTTCATCAGGCCGAGCATTGTGGAGATGATCGTTGCTGGGACCGTCATCTCGAGCGAGTTGAAGAAATTGCGATGCATGCCCTCGCAAGTGCCGCTCACGCAGTAGCTGCTCCAGGCTTGTCCCCAAGCGCCGAACGAAAAACTATGCGGGATTCCGATCAGGCCGTTCTGAATAATTTCGGGTAGCGGGCGAAACGAATTGGCGACGACGACAAAGAGCGGAAGCAGGTAGATGAAGGCGAAAAGGGAGAGAAACGAATAGACGCCAAGCCGACCGAGGAAATACCGGCGCGAGGCGAGGGCTTCCGCTGGATCGGCTTCGATCGCCTTCAAAGTGGCGTCAACCATGGCCCGACTCTCTGCGCCGTCGCCACACGAGCCAAAGGGCGTAAGGGACCATGACGACCGCGAGCGCCGCCAGCATCATCATCGCGCCCGCAGCGCCTTCGGCGATCTGGCCGCGCTGGAACATCAAGTCATAGACATAATTTGCGGGGAATTGCGTCGAAATGCCAGGACCGCCTTGGGTCAGGGCGGCGACGAGATCGAATGTCTTGATCGCAAATTGCAACAGTACGACCGCGACTGCGACGAAAATCGGAGCGATCGTCGGGATGATCACCTTGCGATAGGTGCGAAACGGTCCCGCTCCATCGATCTGCGCCGCCTTGACGAGATCGGGATCGACCGAGCGCAGGCCGGCGAGAAACAAGGCCATCGCGAAGCCCGACGATTGCCAGATTCCGGTCGCGACGATCGCATAGATCGCGAGATTGCGGTCGGTTGTCAGGCGGAAGGTGAAGTCCGTCCAGCCGAGGCTGCGGACAAGGAATTCTATGCCAGCGTTCGGGCTGTAGAGCCAGGCCCATACCGTGCCGGTCACCGCGAATGACACCGCGAGCGGATAAAGGAAAATCGTACGCCAGATCGCTTCGCCACGAACGCGCTGGTCGATCGCGATGGCGAGGCCAAGACCGACCAGAATGGCCAAGGTCACATAGAGCGCGCTGTAAAGGAAGAGATTGCTATAGGCGATCTTCCAGCGCGTGTTCCGCCAGAGCGTCGCGTAATGACCGAAACCGACAAATCCATAGCTTGGAAGAAGCGAGCTGTTCGAGAGCGATATATAGAACGTCCAGATCGCGAAAACGAAGACATAGACGAAGCTCGCAAGGAGTGAGGGCGCCAGGACGATGATCGGCAGCGCGCGGGCGAGCCGCTCGCGCAGCGTCGGCCCGGCAGCCGCCTCGGCAAGACCCGTCGCCTGAGTCATCTGGCGCACCCTTTTCGCGGTGAGAGGAGACGTCCGCCGTTGATATGGCTGCGGACGTCCCGTCCGATCACGCTATCAGGACTTTTGCGCTTCGACCGCGTCCGCCATGGCATTGGCGGCGTCCTTGGGCGACATGCTCGGCGTGTTCACGAATTGCGTAATTACCTCCATCATCGCGCCGCGATACTTCTGCAGCACCGTCATGTTATGCGCCATCGAGCGCACCAGCGTGCCGCCGGCGATCGACGCCTGCAGATCCTTCTTCGACAATTGCTGGCAGGGATTGAAGCCCGTCGACAGATCGACATCGAGGCGCGCCGGGATCGAGCCTTTCGCCTGGTTGAAGACAGTTTGGAATTGCGGCGACAGGATCAGATGGGCGAGAAGCTTCTGGCCCGCGACATAGTCCGGATCTTTCTGCTTGAAGAAGACGACCGAGTCCGAGTTCAGGATGAAGCCAGGCTTGCCCCAATCGGTCGGGGCCTGCTGGCACACATAGTCCGTACCTTGCTTGAGGCCGGCCGCCGTCAGAATGCCGATTTGCCAGTCGCCCATGATGAAGAAGGCGGCGTCGCCCTTGGCGAGCATTTCGGTCGTCGTATTGTAGTCGCGGCCGGCGATCGCCGGGTCCATATATTTCGAGACCATCAGGCGGAATTGTTCGAAAGCCTTGACCATCTCGGGGCTGCGCATGGCGGCGGTGTCGCCTTCGACAAAGGCCTTGCGGAAGAGATCGAGGTTCTGGCCATAGACGACGACTTCGAAGACGGTCGCGTCGCTCCAATCCTGACTGAAATGGGCTTCGCAAATTACTTTCACCGCGACCAGCTTGTCGCAATCGGCGTTGAACTCCGCCCAGGTCTTCGGCAAATCCTTGATCCCGGCCTTGGCCATGGCCTTGGTCGAGCCCCAGAGCCAATTGATCCGATGGATGTTCATGGGCGCGGCGACCCAATTGCCGGTGGGCTTCATGACAGGGAGAAGCTCCGGCGCCACGACCTTCTCCCAGCCTTCCTCCTTGGCGAGCGGATCGAGATCGGCGGTCATGCCGGTGGCGTTCCACTCGGCGATTTCCGGCCCCTTGAGCTGAACGGCGGGCGGGGCGTTGCCGGCGACGACGTCCGAGCGCAATTTCGCCAGCGTATTGGCGGTGTGGCCGGCGATCGAAGTCTGCTCCCACTTGCCGCCAGCGGCGGTGAACATCTCGCCGAGTTTCGCGATGGCCGCGGCGTCCGAACCGCTGTCCCATTGATGGAGCATGTTGGTCTTGGGTTCGGCGAGAGCGGCGCTCGCCAGCAACCCAAGGCTGACGGCGCCTGTCAACGTCGCAAAGAATTTGCGCATCGCCATAGATTCCTCCCTGTTCGTTCTGCCTTTTTCTATTCAGCAGTCTCTTCTACTACTACCATACAACATACCACGGGACAACTTGGCTCACCCGCCGATCGCCGCGCGATTGGCTTCCAGCGTCTGGCGCGCGCCACCGGCGAGCAATTCGACGTCCGATGTCGCAAGAAGTAATTTGACGCCACGCGCGATCAAATCGCGCTGCTCTGCCGGTTTCGAATTGACGCCGAGACAAACGGGAACGCCGGCGGCCTTAGCGCGCTCGATGATCTTGTCGACGGCGTTCTTGTTGGTCGGATGCTTATGTTGACGGAACAAGCCGGTGGTGCCGGAAAGATCGTTCGGGCCGATGGCGACGGCGTCGATACCGGGCACGGCCAGGAATTCGTCGATCGTATCGAGCGTCGCAATGTCCTCGATCTGCGGCATCACGAAAATCGCCTCATTGGCGATCGCGACATAGTCTTCGATATTGCGATAATAGTTGGAGGCGCGGCGCGGGCCGAAACCGCGTCGTCCCTCCGGCGGATAGCGACAGGCGCGCACCAGATTGCGGCATTCGGCGACGTTACTGACCATTGGCGCCATAATGCCCTCAACGCCCATGTCAAGCGCTTGCTTGATACGAACATGATCGTTCCAAGGCACACGGACGATCGGCGTCGTTTCCGTACCATTGAAGCCCATGAGCGCTGTTTGCAGCGTCACGAGGTCCCACGCGCCGTGTTCGGTGTCGATGAGCAGGAAATCGAAGCCGACGCGGGAGAGCATCTCGGCGGCGCAAGGGTCGGTGAGGCTGAGCCAGGCGCCGAGCACCGGCTCGCCGCGCTTCAATTTGGCCTTCAGCGCGCGCACGCGAGCAAGAGAGCCCCAACCGCCGCCGGCGACCTGTAATCCTTCAGCTTCAGACACGCACTTCCTCCTCACGCTCGATCTTAGCGGGATCGAGATCCATATTGACGCCGGGGGCGGTGGGCAGATGGATGTGCCCGTCGATCGGCCAGAGCGGGTGTTTCAAGAAATGCATATGAACTTGGTTCCACTTCACCAGATATTCCTGGTACGGCGTATGGATGGGCGACTGCGCCACGGTGAAATGGATGCCGATCGGCGTCGAATGGCCGTGCGGGATCGTAATGAGGTCATGGGTGGTGGCGTAAGCGGCGATCTTCAGCGTTTCGCTGAGGCCACCCGCCCAATAGATATCAGGTTGGATGATGTCGAGCGCGTCCTTCTCGATGAAGCGTTTGAAACCCCATCGCGTATATTCGTGCTCGGCGCCCGAGAGCGGAATATTGGTCTTGGCCTTCAGCTTGACGTGACTGTCGATGCGGTCGGGCATGAAACATTCTTCGATCCAGCGCGGCCGGAACTCTTCGATACGCGCGCAGAAATCCACGGCATAGTCGAGATTGAGGCTCTGCCAGCAATCGATCATGATGTCGTAATCGTCGCCGAGCGTCTCGCGTAATGTACGAACCAGCGCGACGTTCTTTTTCATGCCTTCGTGGCCGCTCATCGGGCCATGGCGAATGAACCATTTCTGCGCGAGATAGCCCTTGGCTTTATAGGCGAGCGCGCGCTCTTTGACTTTGCCGAGATCTTCGACGGCGTAGCCGAGCATCGAAACATAGGCAGGAACCTTGTCCCTCGTCGGACCGCCGAGGATGCGCCAGAGCGGCTGATTGAAGACGCGACCTTTGAGATCCCATAAAGCGCAATCGACTGCCGACATGGCGATCATCATATGACCCTGACGGCCATGCACCTGCAAGCGGTGCATCTGATCCCAGAGAAGCTCGATCGCGAGCGGGTCTTTGCCCATGATGATCGGCGCAAGCTGCGTCAAAATAAGATGCGAGGCCTCGCGCCACATCGGACCGGCGACGCCAATCGCGCCATCGTCGGTATGGATTTCGAGAAAGTCGGCATTGATC
>JASLHV010000075.1 GCA_030153205.1 Roseiarcus sp.
CCTCGTGCCGGTCGAAGCAAATCCCGCCAAGGAATCCGACGTCTATCTGCAGATGGTCGATACGTCGATCGTGCTGACGCAAATGGAAGGTTCGGGCGCCAAGCTCAAGATCGTTCTGCTCGACGCCTGCCGCAACAATCCCTTCACCGGCAGAGGCTTGCGCGCCACCGGCGGCGGCCTCGCGCAAATGCAGGCGCCCGAAGGAACGCTGATCTCCTACGCGACACAGCCAGGCGCGGTCGCGCTCGACGGAAGCAATGGCGACAGCCCCTATAGCAAGGCGCTTGCTGAGGCGATCCGCAAGCCCGGCGTCGGCCTGTTCGATACGTTCAACGATGTCGGCCTCGCCGTGAAGCGCGCGACCGGCGGCCAACAGCAGCCGTGGCTGGCCTCGTCCCCAATCGAAGGCGGCTTCTCCTTCATGGGAGGCCAGCCGGCGGTCGTCGTTTCTTCGGCGGAGCCTGTGGCCACAAATCCCTCCGGCGCGGACGCTTCAAAAAGGACGACGGAGACGGCCGCCGCGCCCCCGAAAGCAGAGGCGTCGCAGGCCGCGGCGTCCCCGACCGCTCCGGCCGCGCCAGCGCCAAAGCCCGCCGCTGTGCAGCCGGCGCCGCCGACTCCCAAACCTGTCGCGCCGTCGCAGACGGCCGCGCTGATTCCGAATGAGTCTCCGCCGAAGGGCGCCGACGTCGAATCGCCCGTCGCGACTTGCGATCGTCTCGCGTCTTCGCCCATCGACCCCGGCCGTCCGTCTGGTATCGCGGGCGTCGAATACGAAGATATTGTCGCGGCGCCCGCAATCGCCGCCTGTCGCGCTGCAATGGCCGCCGAACCGCGCAACACACGGCTTTGGTTCGAGCTTGGACGCAGCGAAATGAAGGCCGGCGGCGCCGATGACGAGGCGATAAGCCTCTTTCGCAAAGCCGCCGCGGAGGGCCACTCCGGCGCAATGAACAGTCTCGGGCTTGCCTATGAGCGCGGCGTCGGCGTCCGCAAAGACATGGGCGAGGCGGCGCGTTGGTACCAACGAAGCGCCGAAGCCGGCAATAGCGCGGCGATGCATCGGCTCGGCATGGCTTTCAAGAACGGCGACGGCGCGCCGAAGAATTGGGTCCAGGCGCTGCGCTGGTTTCGAAAATCGGCGGACGCCGGCAATGTGATCGGGATGACGGACCTTGGCCGCGCCTATGCCGAAGGGTGGGGAACCGCGCCAAATCCTGTCGAGGCGGCGAAATGGTTTCGCAAGGCCGCCGAGGCCGGCGGCGCGGCGGCGATGAACCAGCTTGGCGTGGTCTATATGCGCGGCTTCGGCGTTGAACGCGATCCGGCCGCGGCGGTGCTTTGGTTCCGCAAAAGCGCGGACGCCGGCAATATTGTCGCGATGGAGAACCTCGGCCGCGCCTATCGAAACGGCGTCGGCGTTCATCGCGACGAGGACGAAGCCAAGCGCTGGTTCGAAAAAGCGCGGCGGTGATTCGCGTTTAGAGGTCTCGCAACGCCATATCGTCGCGATGGATCATCTCGGCCCTGCCGGGAATACCAAGGATATGGGCGATGTCCCGCGAGTTGCGGCCTTTGATCTCGCTGGCGTGACGCGAATCGTAGGCGATGAGCCCGCGGCCGATTTCGACGCCGTCAGGATCTCGGATCACGACGCAGTCGCCGCGTGAAAACGCGCCTTCGATCCTGGTGACGCCGGCTGGTAAAAGGCTTTTGCCGCCGCGCAGCGCCTTGACGGCGCCAGCGTCGAGATGAACGGCGCCTTTCAATTCCAGAGAACCGCCAATCCAGACTTTGCGCGCTGCAAGCGGATTGGACGGCGTCAGGAACCAAGTACAATGTCCCCCGCCGGCGATGCGGGCGATCGGATTTTTCACCCGACCGTCGGCAATCGCCATATGCACGCCGGCGGCGACGGCGATACGCGCGGCCTCGATCTTGGTGCGCATGCCGCCGCGCGATAGTTCCGACGCCGCCCCGCCGGCCATCGCTTCGATCTCCGGCGTGATCCGCTCGACGATGGGGATCAATTTCGCGCGGGGATTTTCGCTCGGGGGCGAATCGTAGAGCCCGTCGATATCCGACAGGAGAATGAGCAAATCGGCGCTGGTCATGGCGGCGACCCGCGCGGCGAGCCGGTCATTGTCACCATAGCGAATTTCGCTCGTGGCGACCGTGTCGTTCTCGTTGATCACCGGCGCCGCGCGCATCGCCAAAAGACGAGCGATCGTCGCACGGGCGTTGAGATATCGACGGCGCTCCTCGGTGTCCTGGAGGGTGAGGAGAATTTGCCCCGCAGTGACGCCATGGCGGCCAAGCGCCTCCGCCCAGGCTCTGGCGAGCGCAATCTGCCCGATCGCCGCCGCCGCCTGGCTATCCTCTAATTTGAGCGCGCCCTTCGGCAGAGCGGCGACGGTGCGGCCAAGCGCGATCGCCCCCGAAGAGACGACGAGCACATCGGCCCCCCGCTCATGGAGGCCAGCGAGATCATCGACGAGCGCGTCGAGCCAATCCTGCCGCAAGGCGCCTTTGGCCGGGTCGACCAAAAGAGACGAACCGACTTTGACGACGATGCGAGAGAAACGGTCAAGTCTTGGAAGAACGGTCACGGGCGGCGCGAGGCAGGTTAGGCGGAAGGCGGCATCAAGGGCGGCGCCCGTCCGCTGCTCGCGACCGTCGCCCTTTCGCCCGCTGGGCGAACCAGAGCGTCGTTTGCATGAAGAATCAAAGGCAAACAAGCGCAGACTTGAATAGCGCGGCGCTGGCCACCTCCAGAGGTTCGGCCACCCCGGTCGGAACCTCAAGTGCGCCCTGAGGCTCCGCCAAGAATTTCGACAGCGGTAAGTAATGAAATATTCACCATTACATACAGATTCGAAATGTCATTATTGTATAAGCTGCGGTTATACTGCTATACAACTCACACGGGAAATATGTGATGAGTGTAATTTTGGCGACACTAAACCTACACTTATATCCCGTGATTCACCGGGAGAATTTCACAAGTCGAAATCATTCTTTGGAGGACTAGATGAGAAAGATTGTTGCGCCAGCATGTGTCGCGATAAGCCTTTTAAGCGCTCCGGCTTTCGCCGCCTCGCCCGCAAATCCCGCGACGGCGAATTTCAATGTGACGATCACCATCGTCAAGGAATGCTCGGTGTCGACGCCGGCGACGATCAGCCTCGGCACATATGGCGCAGTGAGTCTCATCTCGTCGGGCGCGTCGGGAACGACGAATTTCAACGTCACCTGCAGCGCGGGCGCGCCTTATACGATTGGGTTCTCGAGTTCGAACGATCTAACGGGCGCCGCTTCGACCCATCAGATGAAGGGAACCGGGGCTAATACAGCGGTCGTACAGTATCAACTCACCGACGCCACCGCCGGCGCGAAGAACACCACGGCGCTCGGCGGCACGACGAGCGTAATCTCCGACACCGGAACGGGCGCCGCGCAGAACAAGATTCTCAAAGCCGCGGTTTTTAACTACACCGCGCCCGTGGCTCCGGACACGTATACCGACACGGTGACGCTTTCCGTCAGCTACTAGAGCGAAATAATTTCCGACTGAATTGCCTGACCTCGTCGTCAAGCGCGCGACGACGAAACAATCCGCCCGCCGCTGGCGCTTCGTGATTGTTTCGCTTCGCCCGAAATAACAGTCGGGCCTGACCTGCAATCTTTCGCGATCAAGAACGGGCGCTTTGCTCGTCGCGACGCCTATTGGAGTGCGCCATGCGAATGCGTATTGCTGGAGCTGTTTTGCCTTTGGCCATCCTACTTTCTTCTTCGGGCTGGGCGAGCTCCTTGTCTGTTTTGCCGATCACAGTCGCTGTGCCGCAGCCGGCGAACATAGGAACGCTAACCTTGCGCAATCGCGAGGAACGACCGCTAAACGCCCAAGTGCGGGTGTTTCGTTGGACTCAGGTCGACGGCGAGGACAAGCTCGAGCCGACGTCCGACGTGGTGGCGAGCCCGCCGATCGTCACGATCAGCCCCGGCGCTGATTATGTCGTGCGTCTCCAGCGCACGGCCTCCGCCGAAGTGACCGGCGAAGAAGCCTATCGCACGGTGGTTGACGAGTTGCCCAACCCCAACCGTCAACGCAACGGCACTGTCGCTATCGTCGTACGCTATCTCGTACCAACATTCTTTCTTTCGTCCGATGCTTCGCAGCCACGGCTGACCTGGTCACTGTCGCGCAGGGAGGGGAAGACAGTCCTGACCGCGACCAATGCCGGCGACGGGCGAATCCGTCTTGCCGATCTCAAGCTTCAGACAGCGAGCGGGCGCACGCTCACCATCGGCAGGGGACTGGCCGGCTATGTCCTTGGTCATTCGTCACATGACTGGCTGGCGCCGGCAGGCGCAAGCACCGGTCTTGTGATCGCAGATAGTGACCATGGTCCGATTCGCGCGACTCTTTCGCGTTGATTGCGCAGCGAGGCTGTTCGCGCTCGTCGGCGCCTTGGGGTTTCAAGCCGCGACCGCCGCTGCCCAGCTTGCGCCGATCCAAGGCGACCAAACCCTGATGTCGGCGCCGCGTCCCTTGCGCCTCGAGGTCTTCATCAACGGCGTCCCGACCCATTATGTCGAGCCTTTCGTCCTCACGCCGCCCGATCGGCTCTCAATTGCGCGCGGCGACCTCGAAGACGTCGGCGTGAGAGCCCCCGGCTCAGGCGGCCTCAAGGACATGGTCGCCCTCAACGACCTTGGCCTCAAATTCCATTATGACGAAGCGGCGCAAACCATAAACTTCACGCTGTCGGACCAAGAGCGCCTCGCCAAAACCTACGATGCGCGCGGCAACATGGAAAAAACGCCGCCGCCAACCGCCGATTGGGGCGCGATCGTCAATTATACGCTCTTCGGCGCCTCGATGAACACGGTCCCGTCCTTCCCGCGATTCGAAGGCGCCAACGCGACATTCGACGCGCGCGCTTTCAGCCCTCTCGGCACGCTGAGCCAAACCGCTATCGCCGGCGATACGATCTATGGCGACAATCATTTCTTGCGCCTTGATACGACTTTTACGTACTCGAATCCCGATACGATGCAGACTTGGCGCGCCGGCGACACGATCTCCAGCGGTCTTACCTGGACTAGGCCGATCCGCATGGGCGCTCTGCAATGGCAGAGCGATTTCACGCTGCGTTCCGATCTCGTCACCCAGCCGATGCCGATCATCAACGGCAGCGCCGCGGTGCCTTCCACCGTCGACGTGTTCGTCAACAACATCAAAACCTTTTCCCAGCCCGTCGAACCCGGCCCCTATCAAATTGTCAATCTTCCAGCGCTCACCGCTGGCGGCAATGCGCAAGTCGTCGTCACCGACGCTTCCGGCCGCCAGGTGCAAACGAGCATGCCTTTCTTCGCGGCGCCAACGCTTCTAACCAAGGGTCTCACCGACTTCTCGGCCGAGCTTGGCTTCGCTCGTCGCAATTATGCGTTATTTTCCGATGACTACGACAATCGGCCGATTGGCTCGGGAACCGTACGTCGTGGCGTCACGGATTGGTTGACGCTCGAAGGCCATGCTGAAGGCGGCAGCGGCTTGATCAATGGCGGCTTCGGCGCCGCCGGCAGCCTCGGGCCCTGGGGCGTCCTCGAAGGCGCCGCCGCTTTCAGCCACCACGGCGGCGCCATGGGTTATCAAGCCTATGCCGATTACAATATCCAGTTCCGCGGCTTTACGCTCAATATGAGCACGCAGCGCACTTTCGCGATGTACCAAGACCTTGCTTCCGTCACCGCGGCGCAGTCTCAATACAGCGCCGTCGACCTGCCAACGGTGGTCCCCTACGGGGTCGCGTCCGCCGGCTGGGATCCGCGCCCGCCCAAGGCGCTCGATCAGGTAACCATCAGCGCTCCGTTTCCTCTTGTCAGCAAGGCGGCGCTTTCGGCCAGTTTCATCAATCTGGTTGAGGCGGACAATACGCGCTCTCGCCTTGTCGCCGCGTCCTATTCCCAGCCTCTTCCGCATAACGCCTCGTTCTTCGCGACGGCTTTCATCGATCTTGCCAATCATCGCAACGCCGGCATTTTCGCCGGCCTTTCCATTCCGATCGGCGACGACATTTCTGCTTCGGTCAGCGTCAACGACACGCCGGGCTTGGGCGCCAATGTCACGACCCAGGTCCAGAAAACGCTGCAGCCTCAGATTGGCAGCTATGGCTGGAATGTCCGCGACACCGAAGGAGCGTCGCCCTATCGCACCGCCGACGTTGCGTACCGCTCGAGCTACGGCGCCATTGACGCCGGCGTTCAACAATTCAACGGGCAAGTCTCCGAGACCGCCCAGTTCGATGGATCAATCGCCTTCCTCGGCGGCGGCGTGTTCCTCGGCAATCGCGTTCACGACAGTTTCGCTGTCGTCAGCACCGGCGTCCCCAACGTCGCCGTCACGAAGGACAACCAGACCATCGGAACCACCAATCCTTGGGGCGCTCTGCTCATTCCCGATCTTCGGTCCTACCAGACCAATAAGATCGGCATCGACCCTTCCGCCTTGCCAATGACCGGCGAAGCCGATTCTACGCTGAAGGTCGTTGCGCCGGCGCGTCAAAGCGGTCTCTATCTCGATTTTGGCGTCAAAAAAGACGTCCACGGCGCGATCCTCATACTCAATGGCCCGGATGGAAAACCAATTCCCGCCGGCGCCAAGGGCCGTCTCGACGGATCAGACGACACGTTCCTCGTCGGCTATGACGGCCAAGCCTATGTCAAGAACTTATCCGACCAGAACACGGTCACCGTCGACAATGGCGACAAAGACTGCAAGGCGATTTTTTCGTACCAATTCGAACAGGGCAAGCGTCAAACCATCGGGCCGGTCACATGCCAATGAACTTCCCTCGGGGCTTACGAGGCGCTGCAATTATCCTCCTGACGATCCTCGCAATCGTCGTTTTCGACGCAAGCCGCCGCCAAGCTAAAGCGCAGATCGCGTTTCTCGGGACATGCAATGTAACCATGTCCACCGTCAATTTTGGCAGCATAGATGTCCTGCAGGGGGTCCCCGCCACAGCGAGCGGAACAATGACGGTTACCTGCACCGGCGCCACTTTGCTGGGAGCCGTCTATGCATGCGTGAGCTTTTCATCGCCGCAGACGATGAAGGGACCTGCTTCTTCGACACTGCAATATACGCTCGGACCGCCGCCTTCGCCTTCGACGCCGATCCAAATGACGCTGAGCACGATTCTCGGCGTCGGCACGGCGAAATTGACGCTTAACGTGCCCGCGACAGTGCTGGCGAACCAGCAGGCCGCGCGACCGGGCGCTTATTCTCAAAGCGTTACGGTAACGATCAAATACAGCACGCTGTCCTGCGCCGCCGGTCTGTTGACCGGCCAAAACACCAGCGCCTTCGCCGTGACGGCGACGGTGGTGAATTCCTGCAATGTCTCGGCGAACAATCTCAATTTTGGGACTTTCGGCGACCTCAATGCGGCGATCAGCCAGCAAACGTCTCTGTCCGTTCAATGCAGCAACGGCATCCCTTACGTAATCGCTCTGAACGGCGGTCTCTCCAACGCAACGAATCCCGCGCAGCGGAAGATGACGCTCGGCGCCAAAGCAATCTCTTACGGGCTCTATCGAGATTCCGCTCACGCCAATCCTTGGGGAAGCACGACCGGTACGACTGCCAGCGGGACCGGCACGGCCCTCGCCCAGTCCCTGCCCGTTTACGGCTTTGTGCCGGCGCAGACGACGCCGCCGATCGGAACCTATTCCGATACGATCGTCGTTTCCGTACAATACTAAACGAAGCTTCCCATCAAGACGAGTTTGGCGCGCCGTCGCACGGCGAATTTCGATCTTTGCCGTTGTAGAAAACGAACGGCTCTCGCCGATGAATCCTAGACGCTTCTTCTCCTCCACGGCCCTCGCCCATGGCCGCGCCCTCGCTTACTCCTGGTCAGCCGATCGCAATTGCTTATGGCCTCGTGGCGGTTCAAATAACGCAGACGACAGGCGCTTATTCGGATACGATTGTCGTGTCCGTGACATACTGACAGCGAGATAAACACCCCGTTCGACCTCGGCGATCCTATTCTCAAATCCGCCGCAAGCCGATTATAGTTCAACGTCATCGTCCAGCAGGAGCCCCTCATGATCCGCGTCGTCGCCTTGATCACCGCCAAGCCCGGCCGGCGGGAGGAGATGCTCGCCGCGGTGCGCGCGGTCACGCCGGCGGTGCGGGCGGAACAGGGCTGCATCGAATATCAGGCAGTGACAGACGTCGCCGAGTTCGGCGCCATCCAGACCAAGCTGGGCGACGACGTCTACGCCGTCATCGAGACCTGGTCGGACGCCGACGCGCTTAAGGCGCATGGCGTCGCCCCGCATATGAAGGACTTCGGCCAGAAGGTGAAGGACTTGATCGCCAATCGCGTCATCCATGTGCTGACGCCGATCTGAGCGATTTAGGGCGACAATTCCTTCGCAATTGCGACCGCGATAAAGAGCTTCGCGACATGCGCGCCACTGCTTTTATAGCCGGCCTCCAGCCGGTCGTCCCCTAGTCGCGAATGTGTACTTGCGACGCCTTTCCGGCGCCGCGACCTTGCGGCGATCGGCGATCCGACGATTAATCGTTTCAGGTCATAGGCTTAGCAACAAGAGGACGAACAAATTCTTCCCTGGATACCGTGTTTCGGCTATAATTTTCGCCGGAGAGAGTAGGGCCGCGGAAGCATCATTCGACTGACCTTTTGAAGGGAGAGCGTATCGCCAATTTTTTTTCGCGCTAAGCCATTGAAATCGCCCAAAACGGCCAAAGAAAAATTTGGAAAAGCTTGGCGGACGCTTTTGGGCTTCGTTGATAAGAAACGGATTTTTCAAACGCGGATTGGCGTTTTTTAGGGATGCAAGGATTTTCCAAATTTTTGCCGCCCGCGTCCGATTCTGCCGGGCTTTTCGACCCGCAAGGCTACCGAGGCGCCGAAGGTACGTCGCTGGCCGCGGAGCCGCCGGCGCTCCTCAAGGCGCCCATTCCTCGGCGGGCGCCTGCTCGGCGGCGGCCATGGCGCGGCCGGCGTAAATCGCTTCGGCCAGGGCGCGGAGCGCTTCCTTCATCCCCTGCCCCGAGACGGCGGAAAGCTCCAGCGGCGCGGCTCTTTTCGCGCCCGGCTCGAGCGGCGGCCCTTCCGTGCGCATCACGCGCTTCAGGCGCTCGCGCTGCTTTTTCAGCGTCTCTTCATCGAGAGCGTCGACTTTCGACAGCGCGACGATTTCCCTCTTCTCGGCGAGCCCGGCGCCATAAGCGCAGAGCTCACGACGGACGGTACGATAGTCGGCGCCGGCGTTCTCGCCCGTCGCGTCGACGAGATGGAGCAGCACGCGACAGCGTTCGATATGACCGAGAAAGCGGTCGCCGAGGCCAAGCCCCTCATGCGCGCCCTCGATCAGGCCGGGAATATCGGCGAGAACGAAGTCGCGGCTGTCAATGCTGACGACGCCGAGACCGGGATGCAAAGTCGTGAAGGGATAATCGGCGATCTTCGGCTTGGCCGCCGAGACCGCGGCGAGAAACGTCGATTTGCCGGCATTGGGCAGGCCGACGAGGCCGGCGTCCGCGATCAGCTTCAAACGCAGGATCAGCGTACGTTCTTCGCCGACCTCGCCTGGATTGGCGCGGCGCGGCGCGCGATTGGTCGATGTCGTGAAATGCGCGTTGCCAAAACCGCCATTGCCGCCGCGCGCGAGACGTACGCGCTCGCCGACTTTCGAGAGGTCGGCGACCAAGGTCTCGCCGTCTTCCTCGAAAATCTGGGTGCCGACCGGGACCTTGAGCACGACTTCAGCGCCCCTGGCGCCGGCGCGGTTCTTGCCCATGCCATGCATGCCGGTCTTTGCTTTGTAATGCTGCTGGTAGCGGAAATCGATGAGCGTATTCAGCCCATCGGCGCATTCGGCGACGACATCGCCACCGCGTCCGCCATCGCCGCCGTCAGGACCGCCGAATTCGATGAATTTCTCACGACGGAACGATACGCATCCCGCGCCGCCGTCGCCGGATCGGATATAGACTTTGGCTTGGTCGAGGAATTTCATCGCGTCCCGTCCATCGCTTCACGCCGCATCCGTCGGCGGCGCGGCGACGGCGCGCTGGCCATGCGCTTGCGCCCAAACCGCGCGTTGCAGGCTGAAGCGATCGACCTCGACCATGCCGCCGCGCGCTGGCGCGCCTTCGCGGCCTCTGCCGAGGTGCACGAAGCCGCATTTCTCCAAGACGCGGCGCGACGCGAGATTTTCGACGCGCGCCGTGGCCATGATCTCCACCGCTTCGGTGAAGAGGAAGCTCGCCTCGACGATCGCCTGAGCGGCTTCCGTCGCATAGCCTTTGCCCCAGACTTCCGGCGCAAGGGCGTAGCCGAGGGTCAGTCGCTCCTGCCGCCGGCTCTCGACGCTGATCATGCCGAAAGGCTCACGCTTGCCGCGGTTGGAGGCGATGGCGAGGATCAGATCCTGTCCGGCGGCGTTCGCCTGACGGGCGGCGAAAATGAAACGCTCGGATTCGCCAGCCGGATAGGGATGGGGAATGCGGGCCGTAAAACGCGCGACGTCCCATTTGCTGGAATAACGCTGGATCGCCGCCGCATCGGCGACGCGCGGCCAGCGCAGCCATAGCCGGCTCGTCTCCAAACGAAAGACATCGTCGCGAGCGATATCGGGAAACATTGCGACTCCAGTCCAGAGGGGCGGCGCCCCGGTACGACGAAGGGGAGGCGCCAGCCTCCCCTTTCAAGGTCTCATCGACCTTACGGACTGTCGGAAGGAGAGGTTTTCTCGCCTTCTTATCTTGAACTTGCCGTCAAGATCGTCCGCGGGGCTTGGCGCCTTGGCGGGGATCTTGTCGGCGCCCCGCCTATTCCGCCGCTTGGATTTCCTTTACTGCTACGTAACAACGACCATTGGCCTTGGTCTCAAATTCGACTTTGCCGGCCGTAAGGGCGAACAAAGTATGGTCGACGCCTACGCCGACATTGCGGCCAGGATGCCATTTCGTGCCGCGTTGGCGCACGAGAATCATGCCGCCGACGACTTGTTCGCCGCCGAATTTCTTGACGCCGAGACGGCGCCCTTTGGAATCGCGCCCGTTGCGCGAGGAACCGCCCGCTTTTTTGTGGGCCATGACCTTGAAACTCCAGATGCTTCGCTCGGGAAACCCCAAGCGGCGCGAAGCCGCGCCTCTATAATGCAAATCGGGTTAAGAGGAAACCGCCCACTTTAAGCGGGCGGGCTCGCCTCTGCGCTCGTTGTCTTGGCCTTGGCCCGGCCGGTGAGGATTTCGGTGATCTTCACCACCGTCAGATCCTGCTTGTGGCCGCGCTTGCGCCGCGAATTCTTACGCCGCCTCTTCTTGAAGGCGTAAACTTTCGCGCCGCGACCATGCGAGACGATCGTGCCGGCCACGCTCGCGCCTTCGACATGGGGCGCGCCGACATGGCTCGCGTCGCCGTCGAAAAGGGCGAGAACTTCGCCGAACGTCACCGCATCGCCGGGCTCGCCGGCGAGCGTCATCACTGTAATCTCATCCTCGGCGGCGACCTTGTACTGCTTGCCGCCGGTCTTGATCACTGCGAACATCGTTTTCTCCGTGTTCAACCCGACTCTGCGCCGATAGACGCGGCCGGCTTCTTTGCAGTTGGGACCTGCTGGTTACCGCTCTCGTCGCAAATTTGAGACGAAAAGCGAAAAGCGCGGCCAAACCGCCGCGCTCAAGGGCGGTGGGATAAGGCGAGGCGATCTCCGTGTCAACCGGTTTGCGAACTTGCCCGCGCCCGTAGGGGGAGTAACATTGTCAAAATGAGGCGCCAGCGCGCCTGGGAACTGGTCATGATTTCGAAAAGCGCGATCTATTGGGCCATAGGGCTCGGGGTCGCCGTAGCGGCGGCGGCGAGCCCGTTCGTGATTCAACATCTGCCGGCCAATCGGGGCGGCGATACCGCCGCGCCTGCGAGTCCGGCCGCGGTGGCCTCTTTGCAGGGTCAGAGCGGCTCGACGCCGGCGGCGGCGCCTTCGCCTGCCGCGTCGCCTTCGCCTGCCGCGACAGCATCACCAGGCGCGGCGACAGTCGGCGAAACGCCCGCCCCGGCCGCCGAGACGAAATCGACGACCCAAGATCAAGTCGCCGCAGCGCCGACTTCTTCGACGTCCGCGCCTAAAGCCGACGAGCCGCGGCCGGCTTTCGATGTCGTGCGGGTCGAACCGACAGGCGACGCCGTCATCGCGGGACGCGCCTCGCCGCGCGCCGCGGTGGAGCTGCGCTCTGACGGGCAAGTCGTTGCTCAGACCAACGCCGATGACACCGGCCAATTCGCTTTTCTGCCTCCGCCTTTTCCCGCCGGGGGCCATCGCCTTCAATTGGCGGCCCGGAGTGGAGGCGCGCCTGAAACCCTCTCGGACGCCGTCGGCATTGACGTTCCCGTCACCGCCCTCGCTACAGCGCCAAACCC
>JASLHV010000104.1 GCA_030153205.1 Roseiarcus sp.
GCGAGATGATCATAGACGCCGAAAGCGCCGATGAATTTCGGATAGGGCCGCGGCGCATAGGGCGTCTATGATCATCTCGCGCGGGTCAAGGAATGGTCGGCATCCGGCGGCCTTGCCGATAGCACGGGAGGCGAGGCTTGAACGCGCCGGTCGACGAAGCCGTTAAAAGTCGCCGAGCCGGCGCAAATCCGCAGGCGCGCGCCTCCGACCCCAAGACGTCGGCCTGGGTCACCGCCAATGCGGGCTCGGGAAAAACCCATGTCTTGGTACAGCGCGTTCTGCGCCTCCTGCTCGAAGGTACGCCGCCTTCCCGCATTCTTTGCCTCACCTTCACGAAGAGCGCGGCGGCGAACATGTCCGGCCGCGTCTTCAGGACCCTGGCGCGCTGGACCAGCCTCGACGACGACGCACTCACCAAGGCCATCACCGACGCCGGCGCGCCGGCCCCGGATAAAGATCGCCTCGCCTTGGCGCGCCGCCTCTTCGCGCGCACGATCGAGTCGCCGGGCGGCCTGAAAATCGAGACGATCCATAGTTTCTGCGGCCGTCTGCTTCGGATGTTTCCGTTCGAGGCCAATGTCGCGGCAGGTTTTCGCGTCCTCGAAGAGCGCGAAAGCGAATTGTTGCGAAACGACGCGCGGACAATCGCCCTTCGGCGGGCGGCGCAAGACCCCGCCGCGGCTGCGACGCTGCGAAATCTCGCGATCGAGACGGGCGGCGAAGGCCTCGACGCTTTGCTGCGCCAGGCGCAGGGCTTTCGCACAGCGATCAACGAGGCGATCGAATATTGGGGCGGTCTCAAAGCTTACGACCAGGCCTTGCGCGCTCGTCTGGGCCTCGCGCCCAACGAGGACGCCGAGGCCGTCGAGACGTCGATGCTGCACGGCCTTGGCGACAAGGCCGCGAAACTAAGGGTCGCCGCCGAGCTCGACGAGGGATCCGTCACCGACAAAAAGCGCGCTATCGCGTTGCGCGAGGCGGCAAATCTCGCCGATCGCGCCGAAGCGCTGGCCGCTTATCTCACGATTTTCTTTACCGCAGACGGCAAGCCGCGCGGCGGCGACAGCGGCGGACTCGTCACCAAAGCGCTCGCCAAGAAATTCCCCCTTCTCGATGAACAGCTTCGCAACGAACAAAGCCGCTTGATCGGCTTGCGCGAAAGGCTGAAGGCCGCCCGCACGGTAGCGCGCAGCAGCGGCTTGATCGATATCGCGGAGCGCGTGCTTTCCGCCTATGCGCGTTTGAAAGCAGAGCGCGGCCTGCTCGATTTCGACGATCTCATCGAACGCGCCACCGCCTTGCTCATACGCGCGGATGCGGCCTGGATTCACTACAAGCTCGATTCCGGCATTGATCACATTCTCGTCGACGAGGCGCAGGACACCTCGCACGCCCAATGGGAAATTTTGCGCCAGCTCGCCGAGGACTTCACGTCAGGCAAAAGCGCGCGTGAGAAGCCGCGAACTTTCTTCGCGGTCGGCGACGACAAGCAATCGATCTTCTCCTTTCAAGGCGCCGCGCCGGAAATGTTCGCGGACATGCGGCGGCAATTGAAAAAACGCCACGACGACGCGGGCATGCCCTTCGAGCCGGTCGCGCTGACCGTTTCGTACCGCTCGTCCAAGATCGTTCTCGATAGCGTCGATGGCGTTTTCGCGGTCGAAAATACCTGGCGCGGCCTTACCGCCGACGAGGAGCCGCCGCCGCCGCATGTCGCCTACCGTTCTCACCTTCCCGGTCTCGTCGAAATCTGGCCGACGATCGCGGGCGAAAAAGAAACGCCCGATTCCGACTGGCGGTTGCCGATCGACTCGCCGACAAGTCACGATCCGCCTGTGCTGCTTGCGCGACGCATCGCCGGCGTCATCGCCGACTGGCTGAAGCCCTCATCGCCGGAGCGTGTTTACGATTCCGAAGCCGCAATGCTGCGGCCAATCCGGCCGGGCGACGTCCTCATTATGGTTCGCACGCGCGGCGCTTTTTTCGAAGCGATCATTCGGGCTCTGAAAGACGCCAATGTCAGGACGCTCGGGGCCGATCGGCTATTGCTCGGCGACCATATCGCCGTCATGGACCTTGTCGCGGCCGGCAAGGCGGCGCTCAACTCCGACGACGACCTTTCTCTCGCCGCGACATTGAAATCGCCACTCATCGGCCTTGACGACGACGATCTCATCGCGCTGGCGCCAAATCGCAAGGCTTCGCTCGCCCAGGCGCTCGCGGACCATCCCGACGAAAAGTACCGCGCGATTTCACGCCGGCTCGATGCATGGCGGGAACGCGTGCGAATTCTCGAACCCTATGATTTCTATGCGCGCTTGCTCGGCGAGGAGGGCGGGCGGCGAGCGATGCTGCGCCGACTCGGCCCGGAGGCCAGCGACGCAATCGAGGAATTTCTGTCACAGGCTTTGTCTTTCGAACGAAGACGCGCGCCCTCGCTCCTCGCCTTTCTCGCTGAATTCGAAGACGCCGACGTCTCGATCAAGCGCGACATGGAGGAAAGCAGCGAGGCCGTGCGGGTCATGACGGTGCATGCGGCCAAGGGCCTCGAGGCGCCGATTGTTTTCTTGCCCGACACTTGTTCTGCGCCGGGCGGCCGCGACGATGGGGCTTTATTCGCGATCGCCGCGACAGGCGCGAATGAACCGCGCTTCATCGTCTGGTCGCCGCGTAAAGCCGAGGATCCGGCGCTGGTCGCCGCGGCGCGGGAGGCTAGGCGCGAAGCGGCGCGCGGCGAGCACCGCCGCCTTCTCTATGTCGCGATGACGAGAGCCGCCGAACGGCTGATCGTCGCCGGATACCACGGCGTCAGAGGCGCCGCAGAGGATTGCTGGAGCGATATGATCTCAGCCGGTCTCGCCGAAGCCGCGATCGAAACGCCGTCGCCGTGGAGCGCTGACGAAACGATCCTGCGTATCGGAATGGGCGCGCGCGAAGCAACGCTTGCCCTACGCGGAGAGGACGAGCCGCCGACTTCGCCGCCCGATTGGCTCACAGCGCCTGTCTCGCCCGAGCCGGAGGCGGCCCCGCTGACTGCTGCGCCGCGCAGGGCTTGGGCGCGCGCTTCCAGCGGCGAACAACGCCAGATCCGTCTCGAGGCCGGACGCCTCAGCCATACGCTGCTGCAATATCTGCCGGACATTGAGCCTGCGCGCCGTCGAGAGGCCGGACGAAACTATCTTGCCGCGCGCAGCGCAAATATTCCGGCGAGCGATCAAGGCGCTATTCTCGATCGCACGCTCGCCGTACTCGACGACCCGCGTCTCGCTCTGCTCTTCGGCCCTCAATCGCATGCCGAAGTCGCCATTGCAGCCGAATTTCCGCGAGCGGGCGCGGCGCCGACGTCCTTCGCCGGAAGGATCGACCGGCTCGCGATCGCCGCGGACCATATCGCCATCGCAGATTTCAAAAGCGGCGCGCCGGACCCCGCCCACAAGACGCCGGCCGATTATGTGCTGCAACTCGCGCTTTACCGGCAGGCCTTGGCCCCGCTTTATCCCGGCCGTCCCGTGCGCGCCTATATCGTTTGGCTTGATCTGCCGCAGGCGATAGAAATCCCGCCCGAAGCGCTCGACGCCGCTGTTGTTGAGCGCCTTTCGTTGCCTTAATCCAATAACTCTTTTATTTCATAAGGTTACGTGCTACCAAGGCCAAAGATGAATATTTTTTCGCCGAATCGGAACTTTCCCGCCATTAACGCCGAGAGATTGCATTCGCGTTAAGCCCGCCTTGAAGTGGACGCATTTTCAAAGGATTGCTTGGCCAATGACGAGTGGAGTTCCGCGATTGCATGCGCCTTTGCGCTCGATTGCGCAGGCGAAAAGGGGACCGTGGCGAGCCGGGCGTGGCGAAGCCGAACGGGGGCGTTGCGTCTATTTGGCGCTAGGTCTCGTTTTGGCTCTGAGCCTTCCGGCTTTTGCCGAGGACGCTGCTCAGCCCGACACGTCGAGCGCAGACGCCCAGACCACCGTCCAGGCCCGTCCGGGCATGCACCGATTTATGGTGCGCTATGCTAGGCCGGTGATGCACAACGGCAAGCTCGTGCTTTGGCATGGCGCCTGGCGCAATGGCGCAGTCCATCCGCGCCCGATGCGCGCCGCGGCTACCGACGACGCGGCGACGCCGGATGCGTCGAAAACGGCCGGCTCGCATAGTTTTTCAATCCTCGCCGATAGCAGCGACCCGACTGCGACGCGATTGGCGAATGAACTCGCTGGCGTCATGAGCGGCGATGATACGCAAATCAAAGTACTAGGAGCGCCGGCCTCGCGCGCGGCGATCGCCAAGGCGGTCGGCGCCGATTCCGCGGATTTCGCTCTTGTCACGCTCGACGGCTTGGTCGACCCCGCCCAGAGCGGCGTCGATTGGCGGCGCAAGGCGCCCTTCGTCGCCCGGCTGCAAAACGAAGAAATCGAAGTGATCGCGCCGCGGGCGATCGCCAATATCAATCAGCTATCCGGACGCAAGGTGAATGTCGGCGCGGCTGACAGCGCCGCGGCCGGGACCGCCGGCCTCATCTTCTCCCATCTCGGTGTTCCCGCGAATTGGACAACCTATCCGTTGGACGACGCGCTGCAGCGCCTGAAGGACGGCAAGATCGACGCCATTGTCGTCGTTGGTGGTAAGAACTCGGAATCCCTGTCGAAATTCGGCGACGACGGCCGCTTCCATTTGGTGTCGATTCCTTATTCGCCGGCCCTGCGTCCGTACTATGCGCCGGCGCGCGCGACGAAGAGCGACTGGCCTAATCTTGTCGCGGCCGATGAGAAGGTCGAGACGCTTTCCACGCCGATTGCGCTTGTGGCGATCGACGGGGCGGTTGCGGAGCGCGCCGACCGTCTGGCGCCGGCGGCGAACAAGTTTCTCGCCAGTTTCGACCAATTGCTGGATGATTCGAAGGATCAAGGATGGCGCGACGTCAATCTCGCCGCGCGCATCGATCAATTGCCGCGTTTCGGCGCTGCGCAAGCTTGGCTCGACCAGAACAAGGCCGAAGCAAGCGCTGATCTCGAGGCCTTTCGAGCGGCGGCTCAAGCCGCCGATGCGGCGAATGGCGGCCCAAGCGGAGCGGATTCCGATAAATTGTACCAGAGCCTGACACGCTTGGGCGGGGCGGCGCAGTGATTGGGAGTGCCGGCATGTCCCACATGATCAGAATCGGCGCGGGCGTCAGCGCAGTCGCGGTGGCCATCGCGCTCGGCATCGCCTTTTGGCCGCAGATCGATACGTCCATGGCCCATGGACGGATTGCGGTGGAGAAGCCGATCTTTGTCGTTCCGGCCGCGCCGGTGAAACTCGAGGCCGCCCTGGGACGTCCGCAGGCGGCGGCCGCAGAGCCTGCGGCCGCGCCGCCTACGCCGCCGCCGGCGACGGAAACCGCGCCTGCGCCCTCTGCCGCCGCCGGCGTAACGGTCGTCCCAGGATCACAACCAGCCAGCGACGATGACGCGCCGCTGGCCAAACTCGCGCTGGCGTTTCGCACCAATAACGGGGCCGCGCCGGGCCTTGGCATGACACGGAGCTTAACAATCACGCCCACTGGCGCGCCGCAGGCGAGTGACGACGCGCGGCGCCTCTGCGCGCAAGGGCTCGTCGCGCTAGCGAAGGGTTACATCGTCGGCGCTCGCGCTTATCTGCAACGCGCGGCCGAGGCAGGCGATCCGCGCGCGCTTCTCGCGTTGGGCGAGACCTACGACCCCGTCGCGCTGGCGCGGCTCGGCGCCCGCGGCGTCAAGGGCGACCCGGCTCGCGCGCGTGACTATTACTCGCAAGCCCTTGCGGCCGGCGTCGGCGATGCGCGCGAGCATATGGCGGCGCTTACATCGCCTTAAAACGAGATCTTTGCTATTGCGACACGCGCGCGAGGACATCGCGCAGCGGCTGGCTGGTCCAGGCGTAACTGGCGAAATCGTCATGGACGGCATCGCCGGCGTCGACGAAGGCGACGACGCCGGGGCCGAGATGGTCCGGCATCCGCTCCTGGACAGGCACGCCGGCGGCGATCAAGCGCGCCTTTAAAGCCTCATTCTGTTCACGCGAGGATTTCGAATAAGCGCTGATGAAAAAGGCGCGCCCGTGCGAGCGTATGATCCAATCCGCGAATTTGTCCTCTTCGCCATAAAGTGCGTCGAGCAGAACGACGCCACGGACGCGATAATCCGCGCCGCCAATGGCGAGGGAATAAGCCGTCGGCAGATAGCCGCCGCTATAAGCGACAAGGACGACTGGCAGCCGATGGAACTCGCTGCGCGAACCGCCATAAAGATTGGCGAGCCGCTCGTCGGTCTCGCTCAGGAACGTTGACAATTGCCCCGGTTGCCAGAACCGGCCCGCGCTTGAATCCAAAGCGTTGACTGCCATTTGCGGCGCGATCAAAACGCTGTTCAGCCCGGATTGAGCGACTTGTTGCGGCATCTGTTGTCGATCGACGACGTCGCGCGCCAGCGTCGCCTGATTGCCGTGAAAATACAGGACCAAATCGCCGCCGCGCGCCGCATCGAAATCAGAGCCGGCCGCGATCAGAACATGGCGATCATTATAGGTCTCGTCCTCCCAATAAACGCCACCGCGGGGCGAAGAATGACCGAGCCGGCCTTTCTCATTGACGTTGAGGAACGGCCGTCCTTCATCGGGAATAGAGCCATGATAGGGAAAGGCCGAATTTTGGAATTCGGCGTAGGCGATGTTAACGCCACCGGATTGCGAAAATCCCGCGCTGGTTGGCTGCGCCGGCGTCGCTGCTTGACGCGCGGCCGGGCCTGCGGCGCAACCCGCCATGGTCAGGGCAAGCGCCCATAGCAAAGCGCGCCGTACAGCCGCGCCATTAACGCCAACGCGCCCCACATCAATCATTCGCCCCTGCTCCGGATCTTTTTTAAATCCGACTTACGCGAGTCTTGGTTTTGAACCGCTCGATATTACCCCGAAGAAGGCCGGCAAGGCCAGGAAGTAAGCACAGCCCGCGATTTCGATCACCGCGCCGAGGCCGAAATTCGTCGCGATTACCGGCGCCGCCGCGGCGCCGATAACCGAGAAGCAGCCGTTTACGCCCCAGGCCCAGATGAACATGTGGTCTTTGCCGAGCCGGCCAAGCGTCGTCATCGCCGTCGGCATCGGGAAGCCCATCAGGAACGCGGGCGGCGCGATGAACACAAAGGAGAGGAGAAGGCGCACGCCGTACGGCAGCGCGCCGATGGCGTCGAGCGCGTTGTTGAGGAACAAGGCGTAGAGAATCAGCAAGACGCCGATGGCGAGGAAGATCGGCGGCATGGCGACGCGCATGCGCGGCAGGATGCGCTCCGAGGTCAGACTGCCAAGCCCCGAGAAAACCAACATGCCGGTAATGAGAACCGAGGCCGAAACGGTTGCGTTGCCGAGCGCCATGACGAAATGGGCGATGAGGCCGACCTCGACCATGATGTAGCCGGCGCCGAGACAAGCGAAATAGACGATCGTCAGCGCCTTGCCGGGCGTTTTGGAGAAGATCGACCGCCAACCCCAGGCGACGGGAATCGCGAGCAGCACGCAGGCGGTCAGACAGGCGACGCCAAGCGTCGCCCAGATCAGGAGATAGCCCCACTCGTCTTGCAGCAGTTCGAGACGATCGAGGATGCGCGTCAGATCCTTCGTCTTCACATAGGCGGCGAAATAGGGCTGATCATTGGTGAGGATGCGCGTGTCGAAGACGTAACGTTTGGCGATCTTCGGCCACTCGCCATTGATGAGATTGCTCCAGGCGAGCCGGCCCATCACGGTCGCCGGGACGACGCCATTATCGCCATTCGCGCCGGGCTCGTCGCTGGGGCCGGTCGGATCGGCGGGTCCATTCGGATCATTTCCGCTTGTCGGGTCCGCCGCGGCGGTCGGCGCCGGCGGGCCGCCCGCCGCGCCTGAGAAAATCTGCGCGACATAGCCGTCAAGCGTCCGGTCGGTCTGGCTCCCGTCGTAGAAGAACCCCGGCGAATAAATTTCGTCGAAGGACATCGCCTTGGTGTGCGCGCGCAATTTGGCGACTTCGTCGTCGGTAAAGCCGCCCCGTTTATAAAGGACGGTCGCCGTCGAGAGGTACGAAGAGGCGACGAAGAAGGAATCGGCGACATGGGCGGGATCGACCTGCTGCGCCGCCGCGGCCATGGTCGCATAAAGCTTGAGGATCGACTTCGGCGGCTCCTCTTTGTTCCATAGCGTGACCGAAAGCACGCCGCCGTCGGCGAGCGCGCGCATATAGGTCGCCATCGCCTCGCGCGTATAGGAGAATTTCTCGACGACGGAGAAACCGCCCGGGCTGGAAAGGCCGGTCGAATCGGCGAGCGAGAGATCGACGATGTCGAACTTCTCGTCGGTATGGGCGAGGTAGTGGCGTCCCTCGTAGTCGATCACCTTGTTGACGCGGCTCAAAATATCGCCGGTGAAATCCGTGAAGACCTTGTCGTGGAAAGCCGCGAGCACAGCCCGGTTGCCTTCGGCGACCGAAACGTCCTTGGCGCCGGACCGCAACGCCAGCGCCGTCGAAATGCCGCCGCCGAATTGCGTGATGAAGACCTTCGGATCCTTCTTGATCACATAAGGATAGTACATCGGCAGATAGCGGAAATAGGCCGTATCCTTATCGGGCAGATTGCGAATGACCCCGATCGGCCCGTCGCTGTCGATATACATGGCGAGATAGGCGTTGGCCGGAACCGCCGGAAGATTGAACGCGGCGTTGTCGGATAGACCCGGCGCGAAATGGAGGTAAGAACTCGAATACGCCTCGATATAGCCGAAGGGCGAGACGCTCTCATAGACGCGTGTGGAATCGGGGAATTTGCGTGCGTAAGCGACGCCCTTGTAGTCATTGACCGCAATACGAGGCAGGCCAAGCGTCGGCGCGATGTAGAAGTGGCCGGCGAAGGCGAGAATGGCGAGAATGAGAAAGGGCGCGAGCGCGCGCCTGCCGCCGGGGCCGAACGCCCAGGCGATCATCGCCGCAAGCCATAAGGCCAATGGCGCGGCGATCAGGTTCTCCGGGCGGAAAAGGTACATCGCGCCGAGGAACACCAGTCCACAAAGACCCGAGCCGGCGAGATCGGCGAAATAGACGCGGCCGAAGGTGCGATTGCTCTTCAAGAACACGCAACCGAGAAAGACCGCGCCGGCGAGGAAGGGCGTCAGATCGACCAGAAATATCTGCAGAAGCCGCCATTTCTGGACAGGATCGGAAACGAGGAAGATGGCGTTGAAGCCGAGCTTCTGGACATAGAGATTGGCCACGACCGCCAGCGGACCAAACAAAGCGAGCGAGACGCCGGCCGCGCCGCGCCAGTGGCGCTGGAACCAATTCTTGGCGACGCACATGACCGCGCTGGTCAAACCGAAGCCAAGCATGGCGAGGCTCACGACCAGCGAGCCGAAATGCGCCCAACTGCCGACCGAGAAGACGCGCATAATGTCGATTTGCAGCGCGATCACCGCGCCGGCGGCAAGGCCGACGGCGAGATAGAGCGCAAGCCGCCCGCGCGAGTCCAGAACGAGGTCGTCGTTGACGATTGGAGTGATCGAGAGCGCGTCGGGCGCCGCAAATTGATCGTTCATGGGGCAGCCCTTAGGCCGACCGCCTTTCCGTTACGCGGCAAAAGGCGACGGCCGTCACTCGTTATGCGTCCCCTTGATCGCGTCGCCTTCGAGCTTGGTGAAAGGCACGAAGGGCACGATGCGGCCGCCGTAGATGTCAGACCGGGCGACGGTGATCGCTCCATCATCGGCCTGCGATTTGATGACCTTGAGCACGCGCTGCGCGCCTGGCGGCCCGACCGGAATGACCATGACGCCATTCGGCTTGAGCTGCTGCAGGAGCGGCGGCGGAATGTGGTCGATGCCGCAGGTGACGATGATTTTGTCGAAGGGCGCAACCTCCTCCCAGCCGTAATAACCGTCGGCGTTCTTGGAGCTGATCCCTTTGAATTCATTATAGCCGCGCTCGATCAGCGCGTCGTAAGTCGCGCGTGTGCGCTCGGCGAGCGGCTTGATGATCTCGATCGTGTAGACGTTGTAGGTGAGGTGCGAGAGATAGGCCGACTGATAGCCGGAGCCGGTGCCGATCTCGAGCACCTTCTCGCCTTTCTTGACGTCGATCGTCGACGTCATCCGGCCGACGATATGCGGACCCGAAATCGTCACGCCGAAGCCGATGTCGAGAAAAGCATGGTCGTAGGCGCGGCCGAGATTCTGCTTGAGGACGAATTCTTCGCGCGGCGTCAGCAGAAAGGCGTGCTTGTTGCGATCATCCCAGACGTCTTCGTTGCGGACGAGAGCGCCGTAACGGTCAAAGCGCTCGCCGAGGTATTTCGGATCCTCGCCGCGCTGGGCGACGCCCCATTTGATAAATTCCTCACGGCTGCCGGCAGGCGGCGCCAGATCAAAGGTGAAAGCCGTCGGCACGTTGGCCCAGGCGAACCGGGGCGCGAACGCGCCGGCTAAGAGGCCTGCGGACCCGACAAGAAACTGACGTCGTTGCACCAAGAGCCTCCTCTTAAGGCAAAAGCTACGGCTGATTCGCGAAAACACGCCAAGCCGAGGGCGACCGCCTGATAAACCAAATCGCCCCGCCGCGCGACAAAAGATTTGGCCAGTCCCGCCAAACGCCTTCCTTGCGGCCGATTGTTGCGATTGTGAGGCTGGCGCGGATTTTAAGCGCATCAACGCAGGAATATAGCGGGTCAAGCCCGGTGTTTAGACGGCATGCGCGTAAGTCAAAGCCGCGAGCAAAACACTGACGAGGAGGACGCCGGCCGAGATCATGAACCAATTGAGGGTTTTTCGGTATTCCGCCACCTCGTCGTCTTCGAGGCGCAGGGATCGCCAGAGCGCAAAGAGTTCGAGCAGAATGGCGACGCCTAACATAAGCGCCGCAATGATCGTGCCGAAGGTCCATTCGCCGGGCGCTTCAAAGCTCCAGTAGCGCATGAACAGCAGCGAAAAACCGAGCAGAACCGTAATCGCGGAAATGATCCCCTGTCGATAGCCGACGGGCAGGGGCGTCTTGACGCGATCATCAGCCGCCACGGGCTTGCTCCTGTTCTGGCGCGTCGAGCGTATCTGGACTTCGAAATTGCGCCAAGACGAGAGCGCCGCGCCAGCCGCGCTCATTTGTGTTAGCGTCCGAGGCCGATCGAGCGGGGAGAACCAAATTGGCTCAGAACGACGATCCTTACGCCGCCTTTCGCCAAATGCTGAGCCTCTGGGAGACGAACGTCAACGAACTCGCCAACCGTTCGATGGGCTCGGAGAATTTCAGCCAGGCCATGCACAAGGCCGCCGGGGCGACGCATGGCGCGCGCGAAGCTTTCGAAACGGGAATGCAGCGCTATCTCGCGGCAATGAATCTCCCGAGCCGGCAGGAACTCGGAGCGATCGGCGAGCGCCTTCAATCCATCGAAGCGCAATTGTATCGCCTTACCCAGCTCGTCGAAGGGATCGCAGGCAGCCAAGGCGCGCCAATGGGTGGATCGCCATCGCCAAAGCCGCGGCGAAGCCGCACGCCGGAAACTGGCAAAGGATCTCAATGAGCGCCGCCGCGCCGCAGGACGCGTCGACGATCAGCGACCGTATCCGCAGCGAGGTCGAACGCGCGATCCAGCGCAACATCAAAGGCGTCGAATATTTCTCCTTGGCCAAGCCTTCGGTCGGCCTGACGCCGAAGGACGTCCTAAGCGTGCGTGGGACGATGAACCTCTATCGCTATCGTCCAATGGTCGAGGAGGTCTATCGCGTCCCCATTCTCATCGTCATGGCGACGACCAACCGGGGCTATATCCTCGATCTCCATCCCGGGCAGAGCCTAATCGAATTCCTGCTCAAGAGGGGGTACGACGTCTTCGTTCTCGATTGGACGGCGCCGCGCCCCGATGAAAAGAACTTGCGGTTTGAAGACTATACGTTGGATTTCATTCCCGATTGCGTGAGGCGCGTTCAGGAGGAGAGCGGCGAGAAGGATATCACGATCATCGGCTATTGCTTCGGCGGCGTCCTGTCGGTGATTTATTCGGCGCTGCAACCCGACGGGCCGATGAAGAATCTCGTCTGTTTCACCACGCCGATCGATTTTCGGGAGATGAAGCTTTTCCAGAATTGGTCAAGCGAAAAGCATTTCGACGTCGATCGTCTCGTCGACAATATCGGCAACGTGCCGTCCGAGATGATCTTCACCTCTTTCGAAATGCTGCGGCCGGCGTCGCGCGCCGCAGGCCAGATCCAGCTCTGGGAAAATATCTGGAACGACGATTACGTGAGGTCCTTCCGCTCTTTCGAGCGCTGGGCGCAGGACACTTTGCCGCTTGCCGGCGAGTATTTCCGTCAGACGACGAAAGAATTGATGTGGGCGAACAAGCTCTACAACGACGAACTAATCGTCGGCGGGCGCCCGGTGAAACTCGCGAATATCACGAAACCAATCCTGCATGCGGTCGCCGAGCACGATCACATCGTGCCTTACGGCGCGGCCAAGCCGCTCATCGCCAGAGTCGGCTCGGCCGATAAGGAAGAAGTCGTTCTGAAGGGAGGCCATATCAGCCTTGTCGCCGGCGCCAACGCCGCCAAGAGGCTTTGGCCGAAACTCGATTCCTGGCTGGGGACGCGCTCAATATGACGGAAGTAAAGACGCGGACCTATCCGCGCAAAATCCATAGCGAGGCCGGCGACTTCGAAATCCGCCTGATGGGCGACGGCGACGAGGCGGCAGTACTCGCCTTCGCAAAAAGTCTGCCGACGCACGACCTTCTGTTCCTTCCTCGCGACATCAGCCAGCCGAAAGTGCTGGCCGCCTGGATTAAGGAACTGGAGCGCGGCGAAATGACGAGCCTTCTGGCGATCCGCGACAGCGTCGCGCTCGGCTGCGCGGCGTTGGTGCGCGATCCTCTGTCCTGGTCGCCGCATGTCGCAGAAATCCGGGTCGTTGTCGCGCCTAGCGCACGTGGACAAGGCGTCGGGCGCGCTTTGACGCAAGAGATTTTCGCTTTGGCGCTTAGCGATGGCGTCGAGAAGATGATCGCGCAAATGACCGTCGACCAGAGCGGCGCCATC
>JASLHV010000113.1 GCA_030153205.1 Roseiarcus sp.
AAGATATTAAATTAGTGGAGCGGCCATCGAGCAATCTATGTCGCAGAAGGGCGGGGCTAAAGAGGCGCTAGCCAGAAGTGAGCAAGAACTTCGTTTGCTTGGCGGAGACAATTCCGACATTGGTGTGGAGACTTGGGGCAGAACTTCGAACGCGAACCTGAGCCATGTCGGACTTTCGCTTTCTATGTATTCTGCTCAATAGCTGCTGGTCTCGTAACGGCCAATACCAGTCATTCCGCGGCAGTCCGACGCGTAACTACCACCCTTAGTTTGCGGCTCCTCTATCTACTATCGCGGTTCGCATAACGGGCCATCGTACCCAGGCGCTGCAAGGCATTTCGTCAAAACGTCGGCTGTCGCGTTCCGTCACGGCAAGTTCATGCCAAACGATGGCCGATAAGAGCAATTTCTCACGCTCGACTACGGAATGAGAAGTCTGAGCCGCATCAACGCACTCAGTTGCGCGCTGAAGATATTCGCCGTAGGTCATGATTCGCCCAACGAGAGATAGAACCAAATTGCCCCGATTCGAGAACGCCTAACTCGCTATCGTTTGATGCTAGCGCGATTCGGAGAAATATTGCTGTAATTTTTGAAACAGAAATTAGGGCTACGGCGGAGGAGAGCCGTTGACGAATCGATTGCGCTCTTCATACAGAAATCCGTCGCATTGGATACGATTCGGCCCCGGTATTTTATTCTGACTGAGCTTTGTTCGCATTGGCCGTCAACACTGGGTTTTTCGAACAGTGCAACAGCATCCGTGATGGTGGGGCGTTGAACGTTGAACGGCCTCGGGCGTCCGTGAACAGGCGATGACTTGGCGCAATACTTAGAGCGCACCAACGAGAATGGGCTTGTGCTCAGAAGCTGGGCGTGGCCTTCGCCGCATCGCACTTGATGACTGAGCGGCGCCTATTTGCCTGATCATGCAGCAACCCGAGGGGTGGGCTCAGAGAGCCAACGGCAAACGGCGCCAACAAATCTTTGCCGATGGCTCTTTTCCCGAAGACGGGTACAATGCCAGGGCCTGAAGCAGAAGGAAACACCTGTGATAACGCTGTATCACTGTGAAGCGGCGCGCTCGTTCCGTCCTCTTTGGATGTTGGAGGAGCTTGGGCTTGCTTATGAATTGAAGATGCTGCCTTTCCCGCCTCGCGTCCTGGCAAAGGAGTATCTCGCCCTGAATCTGCTTGGCACTGTTCCATTCATGGTCGACGGCGAGACAAAGATGACGGAATCCTCCGGGATCTGTCACTATCTCGGCGCCAAATACGGGCCGACGCCGCTGATGGTTGACCTCGACGATCCGGCATATGGGGCGTTCTTGAACTGGATGTATTTCAGTGACGCTACGCTGACCTTCCCACAGACGTTAGTGCTCCGCTACAGCCAGCTCGAGCCCGATGAGCGGCGCAACTCGCAAGTTGTGGATGATTACGCCAAATGGTTCCTGGGGCGCTTGCGCGCTGTCGAGGCGGCTACCGCTCAAACGGAAACCCTGTGCGCCGGCCGCTTTACCGCTGCCGACATCGTGATCGGCTACGCTTTGAGGTTGGCTGAATCCATCGGACTCGCCCGGAAGTTCGGCCCAAATGTTGCGGCCTATTGGGCGAGGTTACAACAACGCGATGGCTTCAAGCGCTCGGTAACCTCGGAAAGGAAAGCGGCGGTCGATCAGAAAGTGACGGCGCAAGCGCGGCCTTAACGAGCATAAATCCAACCAATAAACGCTCCGTCTTTTGCCTTAGCGAGGCGGCGTTTTCCGTTAAGCCCGCGACCCAGACCAATGAATTTCGTAAGCGTCTAAGCCGCGCGTTTGTACTTCACGCGCAATCGCGTTCATCATCCTATCATGAGCGCCTTCCTGATCTCCAGAGGGATCTCTAGCCAATTTCGTGACAACGACTAAAGTCGCTGTCGGCGCATGCGGTTGCCGATCCAAATAGGCCGTTGCCGCGTGCGGAATCGAAATGATGTCCATATTCTCCGACTCAACTGTTCGGTCAAAGGATAGCAGGGCTAAGAACCGCGAGTGAAGATCAGCCGCCCTGCAAATTGCGATATAGCAAAGAATATTTCGGTCTTGACCCGTTTGCTCCGTCGGTTCGCAGCGAGAAGCGATTCGCGCAGTCCGCTCTTAGCGACTGACGGAGCGGCGTCTAGCTCGTTTTGCTATTGCGTGTCCGGTCTTAATCGCCTCTATATCTGCGATGCCTAAGATTTCGAAGCGCAAGCCGTACCGGGTCGGCAGATCTCGCACTGGGCTGGGGTTTTTTGCGACCAGGCCGATCGAGAAGGGGAGTTTTATCATTCGCTATCTCGGCCCCTTGCTTGATGCTTGGAGCGAGGACGAGGAAGTTGAAAATAAATACTTATTCGCGGTGAACAGCAGATGGACGATAGATGGGTCAGTTCGCAGGAACTTCGCTAGGTATATAAATCATTCCTGTAAGCCAAACGCGGAGACTCAGGTGAATTCGCGCGTGCGCAAGGTATTTATCTGCGCGGTCGCGGACATCGAAGTAGGTGAGGAGATCACCTATGACTACGGCAAAGAGTATTTCGATGCTTATATAAAGCCGCTCGGCTGTAAGTGCACGGCCTGTGAAAAGAAGAGTAAGAGAAAGATGGCGAGAGCGCGAGAGCGGCGACGCTTGGGATTAAACGAAAAGAAGCGACCGCGTGATTTGGGTGAGGCTTCCGAGTGAGATTCCGTTCTCGGGTTGCAATCAAAAAAACGTTCGGCCAGCGGGCCGCGTGCGATCTTTAATCGTGATGAGTCCGACCGGCGCGGGTGGGGGCGCCGTCGGCTATTCCCCATGCGCTCGCCGCGACTCCTCTGGCTTGTGCGCGAGATAGAAGAACCGCTTCAATCGCCGCTCCGCCACGAGGCGCCGGGCCTCGCTCACGAAGAGGAAGAACTCATCGTTTATGAATAAGCTGGAACCTATCGCCTAGTTCCCCGCCAGATAAAGAGCCAACGCCAGGCAGACAAACAGATCACTGACCATTGCTATAGTCTCGTTGAGCGTGCGTTTTGCGGCTATTGCGTGCCGTAAACCCGCGACGCCATAAAAGATGGCCGCAGAGATTGCGATGGGCAGCACAAAGCCGGGCCTCGCGAGAGAGACAGTTCCGACAACTCCGGTTCCGAAGTTCGCGACGCCTAATTCACGAACAATCGGAAGAGCTTCGCCATTCTTTAGATCGAAGATCGCCTCTGCTGTGAACTCAGGCTGAAAGAACTGGCGCTGTCCGGCCAGCAGAAGTCTGATTCCTGCACTCCAGAAGACGAACCATTTGCCGATTAACGGGAACCACGGTGCAGCCGCGGCGCTAGTAGCATGATCCAAAACAATAGAGACAAGCGGCAAAAGGAATGTCAGCAACGCGACGGTAGCAAAATACATTGCCGATTTTCTCCCCGCCAGTGACGGCGCGGCGCGTTGGACTTTGGCCGCTTTCGACTCGGTCCGACCGTTGGCGATGATTTGGGCTCACCGCTTCCTCATCCTCACAGGCTTGCCGACGCGGAATTCGACGCCGGCTTCCTCGAGCGCCCGTTTGATGTTGGAAACGGTGAGTGCCGATGGTTCGCTCTTGCCGGTCTCAAACTTCATGACCGTTGACTGAAGGACGCTCGCTTCAAGCGCCAAGGTCATCTGCGACCATCGGATCAGCCTGCGTGCCGCCGTAACCTGGTCGCCCGTGATCATTTCCCCTTCCTCAACTTGATGCCCGGCCGATCCGGTCTGCCAAAATCTACACCCGCTGACGCGAAGACATCGCGAAGGACGGCGACGTGCAATATTGCCAGATGCTCCCGGCCATCTTCGAAAAGCTCTAGCGCCCTCTTGCTGAGCGCCGCCTTCTCGGCGAGCTCTTCCAAACTCCATCCGAGCAACGCCCGCGCGGCTTTGACCTGCTCGCCGGTGATCATTCGTTATTGTTCGCGGCGAGCTTCTCGCGTGAAGGTGCGGATTTCTGCCATGCCTTATCGACCCACTGATCAAGATGGCCGTCAAAAGATAGCGCCTCGCTAAGTTTAATTGGCGGATCGTACACTACCTTTCCATCCGACCATAGAACCGAGCCGAGGCGCTGGCCATCGAGCATCAAATCGGCGCCATCCCGGTCGCGATAGACCAAGAGGAAGCCGCCTTTGGCGACGCCATGATCATCCTCCTTGATTCGAAGCTCAGGCAGCCTGTCGCGACCGTAGCGCTTTAGGTGTTGCAAGAAGTCGATGAGGAACATAGCGACCCCCCAGCAGGTGTAAATCGCGCATCCTCGAAACCTCTCACGTCTCTACTTGAGGA
>JASLHV010000151.1 GCA_030153205.1 Roseiarcus sp.
ACTTGCTGCCGTTGATCATCTTGAAGATGCCCGGCGGCATATCCAGCAAGGGATGGCGGTGAGAATGGCCTGCTTCCAGGATAAGGACGCGCGCGCGTTTTTCCGTGACCAACGTGGCCGCAGCGACACATCCTGACGAGCCGCCGCCGACGACGATGTAATCGAATGTTTCGGTCATCGCCTCGCTGCTCGTTCGTTATCCTGGTTGGGCGGCGACCTTTCGGCTCTAGGCGCGAATGGCGTCAAGGCCCTTCCAGTCGAAAATAATGCCGTGACCCGGGCGGCTGGGCGCATAGGCGTAGCCGTCTTCAATTTTCAGCGGCTCTGCAATGTAGCGATCGAGACCAAAGCCATGCGCTTCGAGATAGCTTCGATTGGGACAAGCGGCCAAAAGATGTACGGTCACGTCATGAGCGCCATGGCTTGTGACCGGTAGATTAAACGCCTCGGCGAGGTGAGCGATTTTCATGAAGGCGGTCACGCCGCCGCAATTGGTCACGTCCGGCTCCGGAAAAGTGACGCCGCCGCAGACGATGTAATGTTTGAACTCGGCAAGCGTACGAAGATT
The DNA here is from genome assembly GCA_030153205.1 of Roseiarcus sp. GTDB lineage: Bacteria > Pseudomonadota > Alphaproteobacteria > Rhizobiales > Beijerinckiaceae > Roseiarcus. The sequence goes on from JASLHV010000151.1 coordinate 569, forward strand.
TTCACCGGCGGCGATCGGCAATCCGCCCTCGCGGACAATGCGTGCGTGTCCTTCCGGATCTTCCGGCTGGGTCGGCTCCTCCAGCCAGGTCAGATCGAAAGCCTGTAGGGCGCGCGCGGCGCGGATGGCCTCATCGACCGACCATTTCATATTGGCGTCCGCCATGAGCGGAAAACCATCCCCCAAATGGTTGCGCATGGCTTTGACGCGCTCGACATCTTCCGAAAGGCGCTTGCGACCTACCTTCATCTTTATCGCGCGGAACCCTTTGGCAAGATTGTCGTCGGTTTGGCGCAGCAATTGATCGAGCGGCAAATCGAGATCAATGCCGCCGGCATAGCAAGGCGCCTTGGAATCGAATCCTCCTAGAATATTCCATAAGGGAAGCTGCGCGCGTTTTGCTTTGAGATCCCAAAGCGCCATGTCGAAGGCTGATATGGCGAGCACGGTCGGCCCGCCGCGGCCGCCATAGTGCAGCGCCCACCACGCTTTAAGCCAAAGTCGTTCGATATCGTCGGCCTCGTCATTAACGAAGAGTTCGACCATTTCACGGTTAAGCACCGCGTCGACCGCTCCGCCGTTGCGACCTACCGTAAATGTGTAGCCGACGCCCTCGGCGCCGTCCGCATCGCGCAGTCGGAGCGTATTGAGCTCGAAGGCGCGCATCTCGCCATGCGTACTATCGGTCAGGACGGTCGGAAGAGGAATCCGATAGAATCCGGGTTCAACTGCAACAATTTTGGCCACGAACTGTCCTTCGGACGGAGACGGGAGGCGTCAAAATAGGACCGCGGCGCCGAAAGGCAAGTGCGTGCGCGATCATGGATTTGTTGCGCCGCGGCAGCCATTCCCTTGCGTCAGCTTTTTTCGAATTCCGCTAATATCCATTTCCTGTAAGATAATTTGAACACTGCCCAGTATTCAATTATCTACAGTGTTTATTAAGGTTCCTCGGACAACAGTACCGTTCCTCCGAGGATTGGGATTCCGGATGGGTTATCCATTAGATCGAATTGAAGCGCCTGCCGGGACTCTCCTCTTCGCCGAGGGCGACAGCGGCGGTGCGGCCTATCTTATCCAGAGCGGCGAAGTCGAAATATTCGCGACGCGCGACGGCGTCGATCTGATCCTCGCCCGCCGCGGGCCTGGCGAACTGATCGGCGAAATGGCGATCATCGTTCGAGGGCGGCGCTCGGCCGCCGCCCGCGTCGTTTCCGATTGCGTGCTGCTCGTGGTCACGAGAGAGCAAATCGCGCATAGGGTCGCCAATGCAGATCCGGTGTTGCGACTCTGCTTTGGCGTCGTCACCGATCGTTACGCGCAGACCGCGTCTTTGTTGGAGCAACTCAACGGGCCTCTGCCGATCGCCCGTCCGCAGCCAGCGGCGCTGCCGGAATTTCACTCCGCGATCGCGACACTTTCCGTGGAAGCCGATCTCAGAAGGGCGATCAAAGCGAACGAACTCGTTCCCTATTTTCAGCCGATCATCCGGTTTGGAACGCAACGCATTGTCGGCTTCGAAGCGTTGGCGCGATGGCGCCACCCCGAACGCGGCTTGTTGATGCCAGATGAATTCATCCCGATTGCGGAATCGAGCGGCCTGATCGTCGACATCACCACCTGGTGTCTCGAACAAGCGGCGATCGCCATACCCAAAATGGCGGAAGCCGCGACGCAAAATCCGTCCGGGACCGAGCCCCTCTTCCTCAATATCAATGTGTCCTGCGACGATCTCGTCAAAACGCCATTCGCAACGAGAGTCGCGGAAATGCTCGACTCCAGCGGCGTTGCGCCGGAGAGCCTCAAGATCGAGGTGACCGAAAGCACGTTGATGAAAAATCCCGACAAGGCCGCCGAAAGTCTCGAAGCGTGCCTAAAACTCGGCGTCACGGCGGCGATCGACGACTTTGGAACGGGTTATTCGTCGCTGGCCTATCTCACCAAACTACCCATCTCGGAAATCAAAATCGCGACGTCTTTCGTACGGGCGATGGCGGATGATCCGCCGACCCAGAAGGTCATCAAAATGGTTCTTCGCCTCGCCGAAGAACTCGACCTCCCTGTCGTCGCAGAGGGAATCGAAGAGACCAGCGAGGCTCTGGCTCTGATGAAAATGGGTTGCGCCTTTGGCCAAGGCTATCTGTTCGGAAGGCCGGCGCCGATGGAGCAAACGCTCCATCTTATTCGTCATTGGAACGCCACAGCCGCGATCGCGCCGCAGAAGCGCATTGCTGTGCGTGGCGCAAGGCGCGAGCGGGCCGCCGCCTTGGCGACTTAAGATCAACGGCACAATATCGCGCTCGTCACGTCGGCGATGCGGGTGAGGCCGATCTGGCCGATGGTACGTTTCAATTCGTCGCTGAGGATGTCGAAGGCGCGGGTTGCGCCGGGAAGACCCGCCGCAGCGACGCCGTAGAGAATGGCGCGGCCGCAGAAGACGAAGTCGGCGCCATGGGCCAGGGCCGCGAGTATGTCCGCGCCGCGCCTCACGCCGCCATCGATCATGACCGGCATTTTGTCGCCGACGGCGTCCTTTATGCTGGGCAAGGAGGCGAGCGGCGTCGGCCCGCGATCGAATTGCCGCCCCCCGTGATTGGAGACGATGATTCCGTCGCAACCGAGGCTGAGGGCGCGGCGCGCGTCGTCGGGATGCTGCAGGCCTTTGACGATCAGCTTGCCCTTCCAAAGGCTGCGGTAATGTTCGAGATCGGCCCACGACTGCGGCGTATAGGCTTGCGAGCGCATGAATTTGGCGACGTCCTCGGCGCTTGGGTTGGGCCCGGCATATGCCGCCCATGAGCCCATTTTCGGCAGGCCGCCATTGGCGAACCATTGCCACGTCCAGGCGGGATGGAGGATTCCGTCCAGGATTTTTTTCACATCGTACTGCATCGGCAACGAGAAATTGTTGCGGATATCGCGCTCGCGTTTGGCCTGAACGGGAAGATCGACGGTCAGGACGAGAGCGCCGAGCGAGACCGCGCCGGCTCTGGCGATGAGATCGCGGGTGACGCCGATATCGCGAGCGGGATAGAGCTGGAACCAGGTATGTTCCGGCGCGACTTTCGCGGCCTCCTCGATCGTCGCGACCGCGCTTCCGGAAAGGATATAGGGCGTGTTGGCGTGCCGCGCGGCTTCGGCCATCGCCAATTCGGCGCCCGACCAGAAAAGGCCGGCGTAGCCGACTGGCGCAATGCCGAAGGGAACCGTATAGGCGCGGCCTAGCAGAGTCTTGGAAAGGTCGGCGCTCGTAATGTCAGCGAGATAGCGCGGATTGAAACGCGTGGCGGCGAAACCTTCGATGCTTTGACGCAACGCCGTTTCATCGCCGGCGCCGCCGTCGATCCAGTCAAAGAGAATGCGCGGCAATCGCCGATGTGCAAGGCGACGCAGGTCTTCGATATTGACGGCGTTGGCGACGTTCATGCCTCGGACCTTTGTTTCTTCCCTGATGTAATTCTGCAGGCTCAGCGGGCCCCCTCCCGTACCCGCTTCGCGGGAGAGGGGGGCCTCGGCGTTGCGGAAAACGATTGGACGTGGGCGGGGCGTCGCGGCGCTTGGGACTCCGTCCACCGCGAAGCCGGGGGAGGGTACGGGAGGGGGCGCTTCAGCCGAGTTCTTTCTGCACCAGGCTCACCCAGTAATTGGCGCCGAGCGTGATGATCTCGTCGTTGAAGTCGTAAAGCGGGGTGTGTACGTTGTGGAACGTGCCGTCGGGCGCGACGCCGTTGCCGATGATGAGGAAACCGCCGGGCTTGGCTTCGAGCATGAAGGCGAAATCTTCCGACCCTGTCACCTGTGGCGCGTTTGCGATGACGTTTTGCGCGCCGACCAGTTCCGTTGCGACTTCGACCGAGATGGCCGTCTGTTCGGCATGGGTGACCAGCGGGGGATAACGACGGTTGTACTCTACAGCGGCGGAGCATCCATGCGCGGCGGCGAGCGATTGGGCCAATTCGCGCAGCCGCTTTTCAATCAGGTCACGGATTTCGGGCTTGAAGGAGCGGGCCGTGCCAGTGACGACCACTTCGGAAGGAATGATGTTCGGCGAAGCCGGATCGCCGCCGTCGATCGAACCGACGCTGACGACGCCGGTATCGTAGGACGGCACATTGCGGCCGACGATCGTCTGAAGCGCCAAGACGAAATGGGCTTGCGGAATAGTTGGGTCGGTCGCGAGATGCGCGCCGCCGCCGCCGTGCCCGCCGGTGCCCTGGAATTTCACGATCCATGTATCGCTGGCGGCGAGGAACGGGCCCGTACGCGTGGCGAATTTGCCGACGGGCAGACCGGGGTGATTGTGCATTCCGTAGACGGCGTCGACCGGGAAGCGATCGAACAGCCCTTCCTCGACCATCAGCCGGCCACCGCCGAGGCCCTCCTCGGCCGGCTGGAAGATGAAATGCACCGAGCCGGCGAAGTCGCGATGCTCGCTCAAATAGCGCGCCGCGCCCAGCAGCATCGTCGTGTGGCCGTCATGGCCGCAGGCGTGCATCTTGCCTGGCGTCTGAGAAGCGTAATGCGCGCCGGTCGTCTCGCGAATATGGAGGGCGTCGAGATCGGCGCGAAGGCCGATGGCGCGCTGGCCGGGTCGATTGCCCTTCACCGTCCCGACGACGCCGGTCTTGGCGACCCCCTCGGTGACTTCGACGCCCCATTCGCGCAAGCGATCCGCGACGAGTTTGGCGGTGCGATGCTCCTCGAAGCCGACTTCCGGATGGCGATGAATATCGTGGCGGATCGCAATGAGCTCGGGTTCGTAACGCTTAAGTTCGTCGGTAATCGCGGCTTCCATCGGGGGCCTCTCGCGCGCGGCGGATGATTTGACTGTCGATTTTGTGGCGCCAGGTCGCGCGAGGCAAATCACCGATCGGCGAGGATGGACCGTGGGCTTTAAGCGAAAAGCCTCACGCCGCCTTCCGCATCGCCTCTTCGATCGCGCTCAAAGCCTCCTCGGCCTTGGCGCCGTCAGGCCCGCCGGCTTGCGCCATGTCGGGGCGGCCGCCGCCGCCTTTGCCGCCGAGCGTCGCGGAGGCGACGCGGACGATATCCACGGCGTTGAAGCGCGAGGTGAGGTCGTTGGTCACGCCGACGACGACGCTCGCCTTGCCGTCCTCGCCCAGCGCGACGATGGCGACGACGCCGGAGCCGACCCCGCCTTTGGCTTCGTCGGCGAGAGATTTCAAATCCTTCATCTCGACGCCGCTGACGACGCGGGCGTAGAATTTGACGCCGGCGACATCGCGCACGGCATTGTCGCCGGCGCTGGCGCCGCCGCCCATGGCGAGCTTCTTCTTGGCGTCGGACAATTCGCGCTCGAGCTTGCTGCGTTCCTTGAGGAGCGCGTCGAGACGCTCGCCGGCCTGCCCGATCGGCACGCGCAAGGCTTCGGCGATATCGGCCAGCGCCTTCGCCTCTTCGTTGAGACGGTGGCGCGCCTCGTCGCGCGTCTTTGCTTCGATGCGGCGTACGCCGGCCGCAACAGCGCTTTCGCCGATGATCGTGATGAGGCCGATATCGCCGGTGCGCGCGACATGGGTGCCGCCGCAAAGCTCGACCGAATAGGGCCGCGTTCCATTGTCGCCGCCCTCGATCGTACCCATCGAGACGACGCGGACCTCGTCGCCGTATTTTTCGCCGAAGAGCGCGCGGGCGCCGGAGGCGACGGCTTCATCGACAGCCATCAGGCGCGTCACCACGGGCTCGTTCTGCAAGACGACGCGATTGGCGATGTCCTCGACCTGCGCCAGCTCAGCCTTGGTGATCGGCTTGGGATGGGCGATGTCGAAGCGCAGGCGATCAGGCGCGACGAGCGAGCCCTTCTGCGCGACGTGATCGCCGAGCGCCATGCGCAAAGCTTCGTGCAGAAGATGCGTCGCCGAGTGATTGGCGCGAATGCCGAGGCGTCGGGCGTGATCGACCTTCAGTTCGAGCGCCTTGCCGACAGCGAGCTCGCCCTCTTCGACGACGACGTCATGGACGAAGAGATCGCCAAGCTTCTTGCGTGTTTCGGTGACGCGGGCGCGTAAACCAGCGCCGAGGACCATGCCGATGTCGCCGACCTGGCCGCCGGATTCGCCGTAGAAAGGCGTCTGATTGAGGATGACCGCGCCCTTCTCGCCAGCGGTCAGTTTTTCCACCTCGGCGCCATCTTTCAAGAGCGCCAGCGCGACGCCTTCGGCCGCTTCGGTTTCGTAGCCCAAGAACTCGGTCGCGCCGAGTTTCTCGCGCAGGCCGAACCAGATCGTCTCGGTCGCTGCTTCGCCCGAGCCCGCCCAGGCTTTGCGCGCCTCGGCGCGCTGGCGCTCCATCGCGGCGGAAAAACCGTCGGTATCGACGCCGAGCCCCCGCGCGCGCAAGGCGTCCTGCGTAAGATCGAGCGGAAAACCGAATGTATCATAGAGTTTGAAGGCGACTTCGCCGGAGAGTTTCGCGCCCGGCTTCAGGCTCTTCGTCTCTTCGTCCAGAATACCGAGGCCGCGGACGAGCGTCGCGCGGAACCGCGTCTCCTCGAGCTTCAGCGTCTCGGCAATCAGCGCCTCGGCGCGGACGAGTTCAGGGTACGCCTGGCCCATTTCGCGGACGAGAGTCGGGACGAGCCGCCACATCAACGGCTCTTTCGCGCCGAGCAACTGAGCATGGCGCATGGCGCGACGCATGATGCGGCGGAGCACGTAGCCGCGACCTTCGTTGGAAGGCAGTACGCCGTCCGCGACCAGGAAGGACGAGGCGCGCAGATGATCCGCGATGACGCGATGCGAGGCCTTGCGCGGGCCGTCGTCGTCAACGCCAATCGCTTCGATCGAAGCACGGATCAGAGCCCGAAACAGGTCGATGTCGTAATTGTCGTGTACACCCTGAAGTACAGCCGCGATGCGCTCGAGGCCCATGCCGGTGTCGATCGACGGACGCGGCAAATTGATGCGCTCGCCGCCCGGCAGCGTCTCGAACTGCATGAAGACGAGGTTCCAAATCTCGATGAAGCGGTCGCCGTCGGCGTCGGCCGAGCCGGGCGGGCCGCCGGGGATCTTGTCCCCGTGATCGTAGAAGATTTCCGAGCACGGGCCGCAGGGCCCGGTGTCGCCCATCGCCCAGAAATTATCCGACGTGGCGATACGAACGATGCGCTGGTCGGGCAGGCCGGCGACTTTCTTCCAGAGCTCGAAAGCGTCGTCGTCGGTATGGTAGACCGTGACGGTCAGCTTGTCCTTGGACAGGCCGAATTCCTTGGTGATCAGGTTCCAAGCGAGTTCGATCGCCTGCGGCTTGAAGTAGTCGCCGAAGGAAAAGTTGCCGAGCATCTCGAAGAACGTGTGATGGCGCGCGGTATAGCCGACATTGTCGAGGTCGTTGTGCTTGCCGCCGGCGCGCACGCATTTCTGGGCGGTGGCGGCGCGCTTATAGGGGCGCTTCTCGACGCCGGTGAAGACATTCTTGAACTGCACCATGCCGGCGTTGGTGAACATCAAGGTCGGGTCGTTGCGCGGCACGAGCGAAGAGGAAGCGACGGGCTCATGCCCATGCTTGGCGAAATAATCGGTAAAACTCGCCCTAATCTCGTTGACGCCGTTCATGAACTTTAGCCCTGCCCTCTCAAGACGCTCCTTCTAGAACATGGCCGCGCGAATAGGAAAGCGCAAATGAAGGGCGCGGATTGTCCCTTCTGGCCGCGCGCATATCATTCCCACTTTGGCAAGAATGACGCCTGCCTCGGCGCGGCCCCCGTCTCCGGCCGCTTTACGGTCACTGCGCGGGAAGGAAGGATTGCCGCGCCCTTCCTTGCCCCTCGCCGCCAATTCAGGCACAAGGCGGGCCATTTTTATCGGCTTAGCGATCGAGGCTTTTATGTCGAAACCTTTACGCGTCGGCGTCGCTGGCCTGGGCGTGGTCGGCGCCAGCTTGGTGCGGCTCTTGCAGCGTCAAAGCGAGGCGCTGGCGAGCCGCACCGGCCGGCCGATCGTGGTCGCAGCGGTCTCGGCGCGCGAGCGCACGCGGGATCGCGGCGTCGACCTCAACGGCGTCACCTTTTTTGACGATCCGCGCGCGCTCGCCGTGTCGGAGACGATCGACGTCTTCGTCGAGTTGATCGGCGGCGCCGAAGGGGCGGCCCATGATTCCGTCAAAGCCGCCCTGCAAAGCGGCCGGCCCGTCGTTACCGCCAACAAGGCTTTGATCGCCGCACATGGCTACGAATTGGCGCGGCTCGCCGAGACCAAAGGCGTAGCGCTCGCCTTCGAATCCTCCGTCGCGGGCGGCGTGCCGATCATCAAGACATTGCGCGAGGGCCTCGCCGGCAATTCGATCCGCCGTGTCTTCGGCATTCTCAATGGCACATGCAATTACATTCTCTCGAAAATGGAGACGGATGGGCTCTCGTTCGAGGAATGTCTGAAAGAGGCGCAGAAGCTCGGCTATGCCGAGGCCGACCCGACCTTCGACGTCGGCGGCTTCGACACGGCGCATAAGCTGGCGATTCTCGCCTCGCTCGCCTTCGGCACCGCCATCGACGCCGAAGCGATCCATGTCGAAGGCATCGAGACAATCACGCAAGACGATCTCGGGGCCGCGGACGAGCTTGGCTACCGCGTCAAATTGCTCGGCGTCGCCGAGCGTACCGCCCGCGGCGTCGAGCAGCGCGTTCACCCGACCATGGTCGCCAAATCGACAGCGATCGCCCAGGTGATGGGCGTGCTCAATGCCGTGACGATCGATGCGGACGCCGTCGGCGAATTGACGCTGGTCGGTCCGGGCGCGGGCGGCGACGCTACAGCTTCGGCGGTCGCCGCCGACATCGTCGACATCGCGCGCGGCGTCGTCATCCAGGCTTTCGGCCGGCCGACGCAATCGCTGGAGGAAGTCGAACGCGTGCCGATGCAACGCCATGAGGGCGGTTACTATGTCCGGCTGATGGTTGTCGATAAGCCCGGCGCCATGGCGACGATCGCAACCCGTATGGCCGAACAGAAGATTTCGCTGGAATCGATCATGCAGAAGGGCCAGGGCGGCATGGCGCGGCGCCGGCGTACCGACCCGCCGCCGAACATCGACAGAAATGCGCCGGAGACCGTGCGCGTCGTGCTGATCACGCATGCGACAAGCGAGACGGCAATTAGAGAAGCGCTGGACCTTGCGCTGGCTGACGGGGTGGTGACGCAGAAGCCGCAGGTGATCAGGATCGAGCGGGAGTAGGTACGTACGCTGGGCCCGAGCGGCAATCCAGTGCGGCGTTCTTTCAAAAGCAGAGGTTCTCTGGGTTCCCGCTTGCGCGGGAGTGACAGGAGCTACTTTTCGATCGTCAGCCGCTGGAAGCCGACCCCGCCGCGCACCGGTTTTTTCGCCGACAGGACGCGTGAGTTGACGCCGGTCCATGAGATTTCACCGGACAGACGGCCGTATTCGATCTTCGGGCAGCGGTTCATCACGACTTTGATCCCCACCGCCTCGGCTTTCGCCGCCGCTTCGTCGTTACGTACCGAAAGCTGCATCCAGATCACTTTCGGCAAGGGATCGAGCTTCAACGCCTCATCGACAATTCCACCCGCCGCCTCGGAATTGCGGAAGATTTCGACCATGTCGATCGGCTCCGGCGCCTGGCTAAGCGAGCCATAGACTTTGATCCCGTTAATGTCCTTGCCGGCGAGGCCGGGATTGATCGGCAGCATCTCGTAGCCGCGGGTGGCGAGATATTTGAGGACGAAATAGGAAGGCCGCGCTGGGTTGGCGGACGCGCCGACCATGGCGATGCGCTTCACGGAATGAAGGATGCCGTGGATGTAGTCGTCAGGGTAAGAGTCGTGGTTCATGTTGATGACAAAGAACTCTGATTTCGAGGCCGCATGCTCACTCCTCCCATTGCGGCGTGCGTTTATCCAAGAACGCCGAAATCCCCTCGTCGGCGTCGCGCTCGGCGAGGTTTTCGACCATGGCGCGGCCGGCGAAGACGTAGGCTTCGTCCAGAGGCTTCTCGATCTGGCCGTAGAAAGTTCGCTTGCCGATCGCGAGGGTCTTGGCGGAGCGCTTGGCGAAAGCGGCGGCGAGCTTCATCGCTTCTTCTTCCGCGCCCCCTGCCGAGACGACACGATTGACGAGGCCGAAGCGCTCGGCGTCGCGAGCGGAATAGAGTTCGCCGGTAAGCGCCATCTCCATCGCATGTTTGCGCGAGATCGCCCGGCCGAGAGCGACAAGCGGTGTCGAGCAGAAGAGCCCGATGCCGACGCCGGGCAGCGCAAAGCGCGCCTTTTCGCCGGCGATGGCGAGATCGCAGGTCGCGACGAGCTGGCAGCCGGCGGCGGTCGCGACGCCTTCGACGGCGGCGATGACCGGCTTCGGCAGGGCGACAATCGCCTGCATCATCTCGGCGCAACGCGCCATGAGGCGCTCGTCATAGGCGCGGCCGTGGTCCTCATCATTGCGATGGGCGCGGATTTCGCGCAGGTCGTGGCCGGCGGAGAAGACCGGCCCCCGCGCGGTCAAAACGACGGCGCGAATTTTGCGCTCCTTGGCGATGGCGGCGAGAGCGTTTTGAAGCGCTTCGATCATCGCCAGCGACAAACCGTTCCGGCTGGCTTGGCTGTCGAGCGTCAATATGGCGGCGGCGCCTTCGACGCGATGGTCGAGAAGCGAGGCTGGGGCTTCGGCGCGTCGAGCTGACATTACTTCGCCAATGTCGTCTGTCCCGACCGAAGGTTCAAGCGCCGGAAGCGCCGAGCTGGCGCGCGCGAGGCGCGGGATCACCGCCCTCACCGCCGCCGATTGACCAAAACCACGCCGGCGAGAATGAGCGCCGCCGCGACGAGAAGCCCGGCATTGGCGGGTTCGCCCAAGGCCAGGACCGCCAGCGTGGCGCCAAAGATCGCCGCGACCGAGCCGATCTGGCTGAGGTAGACCGGCCCGGCGAGCTTTTGCAGGACAAAGTAGAGCGCATAGGTCATCGAGAAGATCGCGATTTCGGCGACGAGCAGCCAGACAACGGCGCTGGTGAAAGCGGTCGGGGCGAAGGAGACGCCGGCGAGAGGGAGGATCGGCGCGATCAAGAGCGATCCGAAGATCAACATCCCCGGCGCCAGCGACAGCGCGCTCGCGCCGGGCGGCCAGCGTAGGGTTCGGTAGATATTGCCGAGAGCGATGAAGACGGGGCTCGCCAGGGCGCCGATGATCCAGATCGGGTCGGCGAGACTGCCCTTCGCCTTTGAGACGCCGAGAACGATCGCGCCGGCGAGGCCGGTCAGAATTCCGAGGGCGCGCGTCGCGCGCAGCTTCTCCATGTTGAGGAGCAAAGCGAGGCCGTAGGTCAGGAGCGGCGGCAAAGCGAGACAGAGCGCCACGAAACTCGCCCCGACATGCATGACAGCGCCATAACCCAAGGCATTGGGCAGAGCGATCGAGAGCAGACCGCAGATGAGATAATAGGCAAAGTCCGGCCCGCGGCGCCCCGGCGTTTCGCCGCGGCTGGCGGCAGCGATGAGGAGAATGAATCCCGCGACCAGCGCCGACCAGAAAAGAAAGGCGAGCGGTGGCCAGCCGGCCCCGGCGGCGATTTTCACGACATTGGCGGTGAGACCAAGGAGCGAGCCAACGGAGACGAGCAGCGCCAGGGGTGCGAGAGAGCCCTGAGGCGAGTCTTGTGCATGCCGTGGCGCCGGCGACGGCGTGGTCGTCACAGGGGGTCTCTGGTTTCGGTTGGCGTTGGCGTTCTTAGCGGGAGAATGGCGATCGCGCGAACGCGATAGCGCGGCTGTCCCACTGCGCGCGGACGGGCCGACCCCGTACCGGCCTCGCGCGAGGCATCCTATGCGTGGCTGGCCGGAGCCGATGTTTCGACGTTGAGCGGCGCGCTTAAGAAGCGGGCGAAGGCGACTGCAGTGGCACGTTAGATGGTCTCGGCCAAGATTAGTTGACGCGCCAGTGCATGCGGACGCTATTTATTCATTATATTATAATATATTACACAATCATTCTAACGTTCTTCTCAAACAAAAATATTGACCGCAAACGATTCGCCCTGATTCTGGCTGTCGAAAGGCGGGGGTCGGCCGGCTCGCCGCTCGAAATTTGCACCCGTGGAAGCATAATCGCGCTTAACCCATTGATATTGCTAGATCCCCGATCTTTTGCGATATTTTCGATATTAACAATATCAATGGGTTACAACACTTAGCGGAAGCCCTATCTCGCCTTTTCGGAACGAAACGCGGGAAAAACGGCAGAAAACGCTTCCGAGTGGAAGCTACGGAAGCATTCGGGCTCTGGTTGCCCCGGCTCTTCGGCCTTCTTTGCCTCGCGGCGGCGATGAGTCTATGCAAGGCCGTTTTTTCGGATCGATCTCATCCATGATCACCTCTCCGCTCGCACTGACTCGCGAAGACGTCACGGCCTATCTCGAGGCTGAGTTTCCCCAAATGCAGATCGGGCGGGTCTTCGTGATCGAGGAGGTCGGCCCGATGCGGGCGCGACTGCGCATGAGCCACCATCCGAGCCAACTTCGACCGGGCGGCACGGTTTCGGGTCCTTCGATCTTCGCCCTGGCCGATGTCGCGCTCTATGTGGCGATCCTGGCGCAGATCGGACGGGTCAAGCTGGCGGTGACGACCAACCTCAACATCAACTTTCTCGCCATGCCCGCCCCGCGCGATCTCTTGGGCGAAGCGCTCCTGGTCAAGCTTGGCAAGAGACTGGCGGTCGGCGAGGTACGGATTTGGTCGAAGGGCGAAGAGGCTTTGGTCGCACACGCCACCGGCACCTATTCGATTCCGCCGCGCGGCGAGCAGCAAAATATGGTATTATAATACCGCGTAACGCAGGGCTGAGATTTTAAGGCTTTCGCGGCCGTTTCAAAATCATTTTCTCCGCAAACACTGTTGACGCAGGCCCCTTCCCGCCCCTATAAGGCCGGCCTCAATGGCGCGCCCCTTTCGGCGCGCTTTTTCGATCAGCGGAATTCAAAGCCTCATGTTCGGCAAGACCACTTCGACCAAACCGGCCGACGTCGAGAAGAAATGGCTTCTCATCGACGCCAAGGGCCTCGTCGTCGGACGCCTGGCGACGATCGTCGCGATGCGCCTGCGCGGCAAGCACAAACCTTCTTTCACGCCGCATGTCGACGATGGCGACAATGTCATCATCGTGAACGCGGAAAAGGTAGTCTTCACCGGCCGCAAGCTCGGCAACAAGGTCTATCATCACTACACCGGCTATATCGGCGGCATCAAAGAGCGTTCGGCCAAGTCCATTCTCGAGGGCAAGCATCCCGAGCGCATTGTCGAGAAGGCCGTCGAGCGCATGTTGCCGCGCGGGCCGCTTGGCCGCAGGCAACTCAGCAATTTGCGCGTCTACAAGGGTCCCGACCACCCGCACGCCGCCCAGAACCCGATCGCCTTCGATGTGGCGAAACTGAACTCTAAGAATAGCCGGAGCGCCTGATCCCCATGGCCGAGACCCTCTCCTCGCTCGCCGATCTCAAGGACGCCGGCGCCGCATCGGCCCCCGAGGCCCCGCACTATGTGCAGAAACTCGACAAGCTCGGTCGCGCCTACGCCACCGGCAAGCGCAAGAACGCCGTCGCCCGCGTCTGGCTCAAGCCCGGCCGTGGCCAGGCGACCGTGAACGGCCGTGCGCTGGACGTCTATTTCGCGCGCCCGGTTCTGCGCATGATCCTCAACCAGCCGCTGGTCGTCGCCAACCGCTTGTCGCAATATGATCTCACGATCAGCGTCGCCGGCGGCGGCCTCTCCGGTCAGGCAGGCGCGGTGCGCCATGGCATCGCCAAGGCCCTGACCAATTTCGAGCCGGATCTGCGCCCGATCCTGAAGAAGGAAGGGTTCCTTACCCGCGACGCCCGCGTCGTCGAGCGCAAAAAATACGGCCACAAGAAAGCCCGCCGCAGCTTCCAGTTCTCGAAGCGCTAAGCGGTTTCTCGCAGCAATTTCCGGAAAGGCGGCTTCGGCCGCCTTTCTTTTTTGTTCTTAAGGAAGTCCGTTCTTAAGGAAGTCCGCCACTCGCCATCGACACCCCGTGCGTCTTCGCGCATGATCCGGCCCCGCGCTGGGACACTGGCGCCGCTCTTTCCGCGCGCCCGGCGCCGGCCGATTCTCAAGGGGTTTTCGACCATGTTTAGACCGTCCATACGCTCGCCGCGCGCTGTAACGAGCGTAATTGCGATCGCCCTCCTCTCAGGCGCGCTGTTCGTTGCGCCTCAGGCTCGCGCCTGGCCGGCGGGAAGCGGCGGCGACGTGACGATCGACGATTTCTCGACGACTGATAAGGAAGGCGCGAAGATCGCGATCAAACATATCGAGTTCAAGAACACCAATCTCGAGAAGGAAGAGATCCAAAAAATCCTGACGCCCGATGCGCCGAAGGATGAAAAGCTTGCGCTGATTCAGAAATTGAAAGCGGACAAAGTCTCTATCCCCACGATCGAGGTCACGCCGAAGAAAGGCGGCCTTATCCACCTCAACGGCTTCGAGGCCGATGACATTGACGAGGGCAAGGTCGCCAAGATGTCTTTCGCCAGCATTGACGGCGGCGGGGAGGAAAACGGCGCAAAAGTATCGATCAAATCCGGCGCCTTGCGCCTGGAAGACGCCGATCTCGCCGAGGTCCTGAAGGCGACCGGGTCTTCGCCGGACAGCCCCGTCAAAGGTCGGCTCGGCCATATGACATGGGAGGGCGTCGATGTTGTCGCGCCCGACGACAAGGTTCCTGGCAAGACCATCCATCTCGCCTTTGCGTCGTTCGAATTGAAAAGCGATTACGATGGCGACGTGGTGAAACAAGGTTCGACGATGCTGAAAGGCTTTGTCCTCGAACCAGCCCCGGGCTCGGAATTCGCCACGCAATTGAGCGCGTTCGGCTATTCGAAGATCGAATTGGCCGCGGCGATCGGCGCCCATTACGACGCGACCGCCAAGGCGCTGTCGCTTGAAAACTTCACCATCGAGGGCGTTCAAATGGGGTCGGTCGGCCTCAAGGCGAATTTCGGCGATATCGAACCGGCGCTATTTACCGGCGGCCAAGACGAACGCATGCAAGCCTTGATCGGCGCCAGCATCGCCTCGCTGGAGATCAAGCTGGTCAATGCCGGCATCTTCGAAAAGGCGCTGGCCTTTTACGCCAAGCAACAGGGGACCAGCCCGGACGCGCTGAAGCAGCAAGTCGCCGCGGCGGCGACCCAAATGGTGCCCGTGCTCCTGGGGGGCAACCCTGATTCCCTGAAAGTCGCGGCCGAAGCGCAGAAATTCATCAACACGCCGAAGAATCTGACCTTGTCCGTCAAGGCCAAAGGCGATCCGCTGAAGGCCGCCGATTTCATGGGCGCGGCCGGCGATCCGACCGCGATTTTGGGCAAGCTCGATATTTCCGCGGTCGCCAACCAGTAGCCGGATAGGAACGAAACTTGACATCGGGCGGCGCCGGCGCCATTTGCGGCGCATGATCACCTTTGGCGCCGCGCGAAACCGACGATCTTGATCCCTACCGTCAAGCGGACGAGACATTCCGCTTGTAAATGTCGTCGCGCCAATCGTTCTTATTTTTCTCGGGTCGATCATGACAGCCAATATTTTCATCGACGGCGAAGCCGGCACCACCGGCCTGCAAATTCGCGAAAAACTCGAGGTTCAACCGGGCGTTGTTTTGCGCAGCCTGCCTGCGGAAGCGCGCAAGGACGTCGCGGCCAAGAAGCGCCTCCTCGGCGAAGTCGATCTTGTCATTCTTTGTCTGCCGGATGCGGCGGCGAAAGAGACAGTGGCGCTTATCGACGCGCTCGGCGACGAGGGGCCGCGTGTCATCGATGCTTCGACGGCCCATCGCGTGGCGCCTGGCTGGACCTACGGCTTTCCAGAACTCACGCAAGGCCAGGCGGCGGCGATTGCGAGGGCGCGGCGGGTCGCCAATCCCGGTTGCTACGCGACGGGCGCGATCGCGCTGTTGCGGCCTCTTGTCGGCGCGGGTCTCATTCCCGCGGACTATCCGCTCTCGATCAATGCCGTCAGCGGTTATTCCGGCGGCGGCAAATCAATGATCGAAGATTATGAGAAGGGTTCGGCGCCCGCTTTCGAGCTTTATGCGCTCGGGCTGAATCATAAGCATTTGCCCGAGATCGTCGCTCATAGCGGACTGACGCGGCGGCCCCTGTTCGTACCGTCGGTCGGCGATTTCAAACAAGGCATGCTTGTCAGCATTCCGTTGCATCTCGACGATTTGCCAGGCCGGCCCCAAGCCGCCGCTCTTGGCGCCGCGCTTGCCGAACATTATGCCGGCTCGGCCTTCGTCTCGGTTTTCGCCATGGATGATCAGAGGCATGCTTCTGGCAAAATCGAGGCGCTCTCGCTCAACGGAACCAACGACATGCAATTGCATGTGTTCGGCCAGGAGGCGCATCGCCAGGCCGTGCTTGTCGCCAAGCTCGACAATCTCGGCAAAGGCGCCTCGGGCGCGGCGGTTCAGAACTTGAAGCTGATGCTCGGCCTCGACGAGAAGGCGAACGCAGCCTAGACGCAGGACTACCGTACCATGGCG
>JASLHV010000178.1 GCA_030153205.1 Roseiarcus sp.
TCTTGGTCGCGGGAACGTCGCTGTTCATCCATACGATCCGAATGTGGGGACCGTGGAGCCCCATCCACCTCCTGTCGTTGTTTACGCTAGCCGTCGTTCCGCTCGCCGTTCTCAGCGCTCGCCGACACAATGTCCGCGCTCATCGTTCAGCGATGCTCTGGATTTTCACCCTCGCGCTTGTCGTCACCGGCTTATTCACGCTGGCGCCAGGGCGCATCATGAACAAGGTGGTGTTTGGGGGCTAGGCTAAGCCAGACTGGCGCAGCTCAGGGGCGTGGGGGCTTGCGAGGCTTCGGGGCCGCGGCCCGTCTAACCTGCCGCCACAAGCCGGCTTCCGACTCCGACGCCAAGCGCCAGCGCCGTCCGACCATGTCGGGAGGCCTTCACCGACGGCCATAGGATCGGCGCGCGGTCAGCGAACGCGCCTCAACACTCCGATTTCACTCGATTGTGAGTGACCTTGTCGCCGGGCGCCTTGCGACGGCAGCGTTGCGGCGGGTTCGCGTCCGAAAGACCTCAAATGCGCTCCGCCGCTTTCACCGCCCTCATCATCGCGACCGCTCTGTTTATGGAGAACATGGACGGAACTGTCATTTCGACTTCGCTGCCGGCGATTGCGGTCGACCTGCATCAAGACCCGATCGTCCTCAAGCTGGCGCTCACTTCCTACATGTTGACGCTAGCAGTATTCATTCCTGCCTCCGGCTGGATCGCCGATCGTTTCGGCGCGCGCACGGTGTTTTGCAGCGCGATCGTCATCTTCACCCGTGGCTCAATCCTGTGCGGCGCTTCGTCTTCTCTGGCTACCCTCATCGCCGCGCGTGTCTTCCAAGGCCTGGGCGGAGCGATGATGGTTCCGGTCGGGCGCCTCGTGCTCCTACGCTCCGTGCCGAAGAGCGACCTCGTTACCGCAATGGCCTATCTGACCATGCCAGCGCTTATCGGGCCGGTCACAGGTCCGCCGCTCGGCGGCTTCATCACCACATATTTTCATTGGCGCTGGATCTTCTGGATCAATGTGCCGATCGGCGTTCTTGGTGTGCTGCTCTCGCTCAGGTTCATTGACAATTTGCGAGAGCAGGCGGTTCCGCGCTTCGATTTCAAAGGATTCGTCCTGTCGGGCGTGGGCCTTTTGAGCCTCATAGCGGGCTTGAGCATGATTGGGCGCGGTATTGCGCCATATTGGCTGGTCGCGGCGATGATTGCGATGGGCTTGCTGTCGCTCGCCGCCTATGCCCGGCATGCCAACGCCAATGCGGGCGCCATACTCGATCTGAAGCTCTTGAAGATCCCGACCTTCCATGCCGGCGTCTTCGGCGGTTTCATTTTCCGCATTGGCATCGGCGCCATGCCTTTTCTGCTGCCGCTCTTGTTGCAGGTCGGGTTTGGCCTGACGCCGTTCGAATCCGGCTCGCTCACTTTCGCCACCGCCGCCGGCGCCCTCTTGATGAAATTCACCGCGTCGACGGCGCTGCGCCGGTTTGGCTTCCGCCAGACTCTGGTTGTTAACGGGCTCATTTCTGGGGCTTTCCTCGCCGCTTGCGCCCTCTTCACGCCATCGACGCCCCATTGGCTTCTGCTGTTGGTGCTGCTCGCCGGGGGGTTTTTCCGCTCCCTCGAATTCACCGCCTTGAACGCGATCAGCTATTCCGACATCGACCCGCCGAAGATGAGCCGCGCCACCAGCTTCGCGAGCGTCTCGCAGCAGATGTCTGGCGCGGTCGGGGTCGCGGTCGCAGCGATTTGCGTCGAACTGATCCAGGGCGGCTTCGGCGATACCGAGCTTATGGCCCGCGATCTCTCGCTTGCGTTCGTGCTGGTGGCGATCATCTCCAGCTTGGCTGTATTCGTCTTCGCCCGGCTGAAGCCCGACGCGGGCGCGGCCGTCTCCGGGCGGATGATTGCGACCGGCGAGAAGCAAGCGACCGCGGCCGCGGAGTAGAAAGCGGGAGACGGCGGCGCCCTCCCCCGCAAAATCCTGTTCAGCTGGCGGGCCAGGCGGAATCCGGGATGGTTATCGGGTCCGCCGGCGCCAGGGTCGCGACCGACACATGCGGCCAGGACAGGCCGGCAAAGTTCAAATTGACGGTCTGCGTATATTGAATCTGGGTTCCGGTCACATTGAGCGTCAGCGGCCCGGAACCGGATTTGGCGAAACGGGCAGAGATCTGTCCTCGACTTGCCTCCCTCACTCCAAGAGGTCCGGCTGCTCCTTGACGATGCGCGCGTAGAGCGGCTGGAATTGGAACCAGCCCGAGAACGGGCTGCCGACGATTTTATACGCCTGCGCGGCGACTTCCGGCGAAATCTGCTTCAACGTCTCGCCATTCTTGAGGGCGGCCTCCGCAACAAGCTGAACCTGGCACGACCGCTCCATGGTGATGAACCACCACACGGCCTCATCCACTGTTCCCCCGACCGTAATCAGGCCATGGCTCTGCAGGATCGCCGCTTTGCGCTTGCCGATCGCTTCGGCGATGCGCTGGCCTTCGTCGAGCTCGACTGCGACGCCGCCAAAGTCGTCGTAGACGGCGTGGTCATTGTAGAAGGCGCAGACATCCTGGGTGATTGGCGCAAGCGGACGCCCGAGCGTGGAGAACGCCCGGCCGTAAGTCGAATGGGAATGTGCGGCGGCGTTCGCGTCGGGCCGCGCGGAATGGACACGCGAATGAATCACGAAGGCGGCCGTGTTGACCGGATAGTCGCCCTCGACGACGTTGCCCTTATGGTCGCAGCGGATCAGGTTCGAGACGTTGATCTGGCTGAAATGAACGCCGAACGGATTGACCCAGAACGTATCCAGGAACTCCGGATCGCGGGCAGTGATGTGTCCCGCCACCCCTTCGTCGAAGCCAAATTTCGAGAACAGCCGGAACCCAGCCGCCAGCCTCTGCTTGCGATGCAGCCGTTCGTCGGCTGGATTGTCAAATTTTGGCGGCGTCGGCAATTTGCCCATCAGCATCGCGGGATCAGGCGACGCTTTCATCTCCTTGGCCTGAATGTTCATGATGGTCCTCCCGGGTCGCCCCCTAACCTGAGCATAAGCCCGCACGCGGCGCTCGTCAGCATCACAATTGCCGCCTCGATACGCTCGCATACGGCCCGCCGCCAATACGGCTAACGGATCTCAGGTGGGCGGGGGTTCTGGCCTTGAGCCTCTGAATCCCGTCCCCAGCAGATAAAGCTCGGCGCTATCGGCGCGGCTGGCTTTAGGCTTCAGATGGCGCACGGTCTTAAAGTCGCGCTTAAGACGAGCCAGCAACTCCCCCTCAGCGCCGCCCTGCAGCACCTTGGCGAGGAAGAACCCACCCGGCGCCAGCACTTCGCTCGCGAAATCGGCGGCGAGCTCCACCAAGCCGACGATCCGAAGCTGGTCTGTCTTGCGGTGACCGGTGGCGTTGGCCGCCATGTCTGAGAGGACGCCGTCGGCGAGCCCACCCAGCCATTCGCGCAAGCGCTTGGGGGCCTCGGGGTCGTGGAAATCCATTTGCCGGAACTCCACCCCTTCGATTGGGTCCATCTCCAAGAGATCAATCGCGATCACCCGCCCTCGGCCCTCGTGAGCGCCAACGCGTGGCGCGGCGACCTGGCTCCAGCCGCCTGGCGCAGCCCCAAGATCGACGATTCGCTGCCCGGATTTCAGAAGCTTGTGCTTGTCGTCGATCTCAATCAGCTTGTAGGCGGCGCGCGACCGATAGCCTTCACGCCGCGCCTGGGCGACATAGGGGTCGTTGAGCTGGCGCTCGAGCCAGCGGGCCGAGGCGACCGTACGCTTGCGGGTCATCTTGACCCGGGTCTTCAGCGCCC
>JASLHV010000240.1 GCA_030153205.1 Roseiarcus sp.
GCTCGCGGTGCAGGAATTGTTTCCCGGTCGTATCGCGCTTGTCTCGAGCTTCGGCGCCGACTCGGCGGTCTTGCTGCATATGGTCAGCGAGATCGACAAGAAGACGCCGGTGGTTTTCGTCGATACCGGCCAGCTTTTCCCTGAGACTTTGGCCTATCGCGACGAATTATGCGCGAAGCTGGGCCTGACAAATATCGTCGTTGCCACGCCGGACGAGGCGGTGATCGGCGCCGAGGATCCCGAAAAGTTCCTTTTCGCCAGCGACCCCGATCGCTGCTGCGAGATTCGTAAAGTTCTGCCGCTCGCCGCCGCGCTGGAAGGGTACGAGGCTTGGATCACCGGCCGCAAGAGTTTTCAGAGCGTGACCCGCGCGACCTTGCCTCTGTTCGAAGCCGAGGGCGATCGCGTCAAGGTCAATCCGCTGGTCGGCTGGAGCGCGACTGACATTTTGGATTACATCAAGCGCGTCGGTCTGCCGCCGCATCCGCTGGTCGCCAAAGGCTATCCGTCGATCGGCTGTTTGCCCTGCACGACGCCGGTGCGGCCGGGCGAGGATGCGCGCGCCGGTCGTTGGCGCGGCCGTGGTAAGGTCGAATGCGGCATTCATGTCGGCGCGCTTAGCGCCGGATCGGATATTTGAAATGGCCCTGTGGCGTCTGGAGGGTTTTGTCGAGAATAAGTGGGCAAGCGTCGCTGATGGCGAAGCTGTGCCTGCCGCAGGACCAATCATCGTCAGCGCGACGCGCTGGCGGGCGGAGCGCGAAGCTTTGTCCGTGAGGGCCGATCCGGTCGGCGTCGCCATGGGGCCTGGCAAGGAAGCGTACGAGCATTTGAAAGAAGTCGCCGACCGGCCGCTGGTCGCACTGGAATTCCCCAAATTCGCCGACGGCCGCGCCTTCTCGCTCGCGCAATTGCTGCGCCAGCGCTACGGCTTCAAGGGCGAGCTTAGAGCGATCGGCGAAGTATTGCTCGATGAGCTGGCGCTTATGCTCCGCTGCGGCTTCGACAGTTTCGACATTGCGAATGAGCCGACCCTACACGCGCTGGAGCGCGGCTGGCGGGCGCCGGTGTCTCTCTATTACCAACCGAGCTTGATGCCTGAAGTCCCGGCCGGGACACGGCCTTGGCTCAGAAGGGCGGCGAGCTGACGCGCTACTTTTCCAATCGCGCGATCAGGCTCGACGTATCCCAGCGTGCGCCGCCCATCTTTTGTACTTCCGAATAAAATTGATCGACTAGCGCGGTGACCGGCAAATGCGCGCCGTTGCGGCGCGCTTCTTCGAGGCAAATTCCGAGATCCTTGCGCATCCAGTCGACGGCGAAGCCGTAGTCGAACTTGCCGTCGATCATCGTCTTGGAGCGATTGTCCATCTGCCAGGATTGCGCGGCGCCCTTTGAAATGACGGCGACGACGGCTTCGACGTCGAGACCGGCCTTGCGACCGAACTGCAAGCCCTCGGCGAGGCCTTGCACGAGGCCAGCGATGCAAATCTGATTGACCATCTTGGTCAGTTGCCCGGCGCCTGCGCCGCCCATGAGACGGCAGGCGCGGGCGTAGGAAGCGATGACCGGCTCGGCGCGGCCGTAAGCCTCGGCGTCGCCGCCGCACATGACCGTCAGCGCACCGTTTTCAGCGCCAGCCTGACCGCCCGAGACCGGAGCGTCGATGAAATGGAGGCCGTGCTTTTGGGCTTCGTCATAGAGTTCGCGTGCGACCTCGGCCGAGGCCGTCGTATGATCGACGAAAATTGCGCCTTTACTCATGCCGGCGAAAGCGCCGCCGGGACCGAGGGCGATCGCGCGCAGGTCGTCGTCATTGCCGACACAGGCGAAGACGATTTCGCAATCCCTGGCGGCTTGGCGCGGCGTGGCGGCGGCTGCGCCGCCATATTTATCCGCCCAGCGGTCAGCCTTGGCGCCGGAGCGATTATAGACAGTGGTGTCGTGCCCCTTGGCCCTGAGATGGCCGGCCATCGGAAAGCCCATCACGCCCAATCCGAGAAATGCGACCTTCGCCAAAGCAGAATCTCCGAAATTATCGAACGCGCGTTTTCTTAGAGATTTCTTCGCCGCAAGGCGATACCAGCCTCGGCCTTCGCCAAATCTTCGCGACTGTTGAGATTGGCGAAAGGATTGCCGCCGCCCTGGACGATGAAGCGCGCATAGGCCGCGCCTGTCGACGCCATGAAGTCGCGTGGGCTTCGACCGCCTTTCGCGACATGATCGCGGAGCAGGGGCGCCAAGTCCGAGCGCCAGAGAGCGAAGAGCGGTTCGACGCCGCGTGGCGTTTCCGCGCAGGCGACAGGGGCGTCGCCGGCGGCCATCGCCTCTTTTAAACGCGCGACGAGATCGCGCGGCAGAAACGGCGCGTCGCATGGCGCGGTCGCGACAAGCGTTTGCCCTTGCGTCTGCGCATAGGACAGCGCGGCGACGAGGCCCGCGAGCGGTCCGGCGTCTCGTTCAGAGGCCGTGTCGGTGATGATCGGCAGATCGTAGGGCGCGAAGCGGAGAGGATCGCCGTTGGCGTTGATGGCGAGGGCGCCGACCTGAGGCCGCAAGCGCGCGACGACATGGGCGATGAGCGGGCGCCCGCCGAGGTCGACGAAAGCCTTGTCCGCGCCCATGCGGGTCGACTTCCCGCCCGCGAGAATGACGCCCAAGATCGTCCCTTTGAGCGACAGTTGATCCTCCTTCTGTCTCGCCATCAGCATATTGAGGAAATTTAAGGCAAAACGCGCCGCAATTTAGCGCTGGATCGTCTATATAGGCGCAAGAGGGATCGCCAAAGGCTACGGACGGAACTTCATGAGCGCGGGACGTCGTCAATTCATCGCCGGGCTGGGGCTCGCCACGGCAGGCCTGACCTTGGCGAAACCTGCGCTCGCCGATCCCGCGCCTGAAGTTCATTGGCGGGTGAC
>JASLHV010000272.1 GCA_030153205.1 Roseiarcus sp.
ATCCGCAAGGGCAAGGTAGCCGCCGTTCAAGCCGATATTTTGCCGTCCAGCGCGAGGGAGGTGATCGACGTCTCTGGCAAATTGGTTCTGCCGGGTTTGATCGATACCCACGCGCATATTTATCAATACGTCACCGGTCGCTTCGGCATGAACGCCGATATGGTCGGCGTGCAATCGGGCGTCACGACTCTTGTCGATCAGGGCGGACCGTCCTGCATGACGCTGCCCGGCTTCCGGCATTTCATCGCCGAACCGGCGAAGTCGCGTGTCTATGCTTTCATCTCCGCTTATCTCGTCGGCGGCTTGGAAGGTCACTACTATCCGCAACTTTACAGTCCTGACGGCGTCAATATCGATGCGACGGTGAAAGCAGCGACGGCCAATCTCGATCTCGTACGTGGCGTCAAGGCGCATGCGGAGATCGGCGGCTTCGCCCGCTGGGGCATCCGCGTCATTGAAATGGCGGCCGAGATCGGTAAACGTGCAGATTTGCCGGTCTATGTCCATTTCGGCCAACTCTGGGGCCTTCCCACCAGCGGCAATAATGGCGAGGATGTCGACACAATCCTCGAACGCGTGATCCCGCTGCTGAAGCCTGGCGACATCCTCGCCCATCCCTTCACGCGTCACCCCGGCGGTTTCGTCAATCGTGAGGGCGAGGTGCATCCTGTGATTGGCGCCGCGCTTGATCGCGGCTTGCGCGTTGATGTCGGCCACGGCAGCCATTTCTCGTACCGTCTCGCCCGTAAGGCGATCGCCTCCGGCATCGTGCCGACAACGCTCGGTGCGGACATTCACGGCTATAACACGCATGTCCCGGCGCCCGCGGGGACGCCGGACCAGCACGAAGACGACGAAAACCATCCTTTTGCCGGCCAGGCGAAATTCAGCCTGGTCCAGGCGATGAGTTCGATGATGGCCTTGGGGCTCAAGCTCGAACAGGTCGTGCCGATGGTCACATCGCATCCGGCCGAGATGCTCGGCCTTGCCGATACGATCGGCGCGCTCAAACCTGGCATGGAGGCCGACGTCAGTGTGCTCGTCGAAAAGCCGGGCCGATATATTCTCCGCGACAACGAAAAAACCGAAGTCGTCTCCGACGGTCTGCTCCAGCCGGTGTTCTGCTTGCGCGCCGGCGTTAGGTACGACGCCGTCGCGTCAATCTTGCCACAAGCGATCGCCGCATAGAGGCGGCAAAGGGGCAGGCGGATATGACGCTGGGGACATCCGATCCATCGTCAAACGCCCGTCCTCCCCAGGGCGTCGGCGCGCGGCTGACGCGTAAAGAGGACGATCGCCTGATGCGCGGGCGCGGCCAGTTCGTCGCCGACATCAGGCTCGCCGGGTTGCAGGACGTCGCTTTCGTCCGCAGTCCTCTCGCGCATGCGCGTATTCGCGACGTTCATGCGCCAGAGCGTTACCGCGATCGTGTCTTTGTCGCAGCGGATCTTGTCGACGTGAAGCCCATCCGCGCGGTTTCGGGCCTGCCGGGTTTCAAGGTTTCAGAACAGCCGGTTCTGGCGACCGGGAAGGTCCGTCAGGTCGGCGAACTTGTAGCCATGTGCGTTGCGCCGACGCGAGCGGAAGCGGAAGACATCGCCGCCGCGGTCACGCTCGATCTCGAAGAATTGCCCGCCGTCTACGACATGCTTAAGGCGCGCGATCCCGGCGCTGCGCTGGTGCATGAGCATTGGGGCGACAATGTCTTCCTCGAAACTAATTTCGAGGTCGACATCGGACCCGCTCTCGACGCGCCGATCAAAGTGACGCGCGAGATCGCGACCGCTCGCCAATGTATGGCGCCGATCGAGGGACGCGGCGTTGTCGCGACATTCGACCATCGTCTCGATCAACTGACGCTTTATACCGGCAGTCAGATGCCGCATATCGTACGTAATGGCTTGTCCGATTGCCTCGACATGCAGCAAGGCCGCATCCGAATCGTCTCGCCCGATGTCGGCGGCGGCTTCGGGCACAAGGCCATTCTCTTGCCGGAAGAAGTATGTCTTTCTTGGCTGGCCATGCGTTGCGGCCATCCGGCCCGTTGGCTCGAAGACCGCCGTGAGCATCTCGTCGCTAGCGCCAATTGCCGCGAGCATCATTATAAGATCACGGCTTATGCTGACCGCGACGGGACTTTGCGGGGACTCGACTGCGAGGCGACAGTCGATTCCGGCGCCTATTCGTCCTATCCCTTTTCGGCCTGCCTCGAGGCGGCGCAGGTGGCGAGCATCCTGCCTGGCCCGTACCAAATGCCGGCTTATCGCTGCCGCACCTTTTCCGTCGCGACCAACAAATGTCCGATCCTGCCTTATCGCGGCGTCGCGCGAACAGGCGTGTGTTTCGCGCTTGAGCTCATCCTGGATGCAGTGGCGCATGCGGCGGGAATCGAGCCCGGCGAGGTGCGGCTGCGCAATCTGGTCCACCCTGAGCAGATGCCTTTCGACAATATCACTAGGAAACATTTCGACAGCGGCGACTATCCCGAGGCGATGCGCCGCGCCTTGAAGGCGATCGACATTGAGGGCGTCAGGGCGCGGCAGCGCCGCGGCGAGCACGACGGTCGGCTGATCGGCGTCGGCCTTTCGATCTATTGTGAGCAGGCGGCGCATGGCACATCGGTCTATGCCGGCTGGGGCATTCCCATGGTGCCCGGTCACGAACAAGCAAGCGCGCGCCTGACTCCAGACGGCGGACTCGAAATCAGAGTGGGGGTCCATTCGCACGGCCAGGGCATGGAGAGCACGCTCGCGCAGGTCGCTCACGAAACGCTGGGCGTCGATGTCGCCAAAATTCGAGTCGTTCATGGCGATACGGCGATGACGCCTTATTCGACCGGCACATGGGGGTCGCGCTCGATGGTTATGGCGGGCGGCGCCGTCGCCGCCGCGTGCCGCGAACTCGGCGAGCGCGCAAAGAAGATCGGGGCCAAGCTTCTGCAGCTCGGCCCGGCTGACGTCACGTTGCGCGATGGCGAGGTGCGAGGCCCGAACGGCAGCGTCACGATCGCGGACATAGCGTATACTTGGTACAGACGACCGCAGGATCTGCCGCCGGATGTCGATCCGGCCGGTCTTGAAGCGACGAGCGGCTATAAGCCGAAGCGCGATTCCGGAACCTTCAGCTATGCGGCCCATGCAGTGACGGTCGCCGTCGACCCTGAGATCGGCGATATCGAGATCCTCGACTATGTCATCGTCGAAGACGGCGGCGTGCTGGTCAATCCGATGATCGTCGACGGCCAGATCTACGGCGGCCTCGCGCAAGGAATCGGCACCGCGCTGTATGAGGAAATGCCGTTCGACGCCGCCGGCCAGCCGCTGGCGACGACGCTTGCCGACTATATGCTCCCAGGCCCGACGGAAGTGCCCGAGCCGCGTCTCGACCACATGGAGACGCCCTCCCCGTACACGGAATTCGGCGTCAAAGGGATCGGCGAAGGCGGCGCCATCGCGCCTCCTGCGGCGATCGCCAATGCGATCAATGACGCGCTGCGACCGCTCGGCGCGGAGCTTCTCTGTTCGCCAATCACCCCACGCCGCGTCGTCGAGGCGATCTTGGCGGCGCGCAAGAGCTCGAGGCCGGCGGCATGAAGCCTGCGCCTTTCGCTTACGTACGTCCGGCGTCTCTCGATGAAGCGCTCGCCATCCTTTCGAAGAAGGAGGGCGTCGTGAAGATTATCGCCGGCGGCCAATCGCTTGGCCCGATGCTCAATCTGCGACTCGTCGCGCCCGACGTGATCATCGATATCTCGGGCCTTCCCGAATTGAAAAGAGCGGAGACGCGTGACGGTGATCTCATCCTCGGCGCTTGCGTCACTCATGCCGACGTTGAGGACAGCCGGGTCCCCGACGTAACCAAGGGCGCGATGCGACGCGTCGCTACGGCGATCGCCTATCGCGCGGTACGTAATCGCGGCACAATCGGTGGCTCCCTCAGTCATGCCGACCCCTCCGCTGATTGGGTCTCGGCCTTGGCGGCGCTCGGCGCGCGGGTGACCCTGCACAGCCTTCGCGGCGCGCGCGAAGTGGCGGTTGCAGATTTTGTCCTTGGCGCGCTCGAATCTGCGCTCGCTCCTGACGAGATCGTCGAGTCGATTCACGTACCGGCCCTGCCCAAGTCCGCGCGCTGGGGTTATGTCAAAGCCTGCCGGAAACCCGGCGAATTCGCTCATGCGATCGCTGCAGTGATGATCGAACCAGAAAGGGCGAGCGCGCGCATCGTGATCGGCGCCGTCGAGGCGGCGCCGATTGTGATGACGGAAGCCGACGAACTCTTCGACGGGCGTGTCGATGGCGACTTCAGCGGTAGGTTTGACCCGTCCGCAGCAGACGCGCTTTTGGCGAAAGCAGGCGTCGTCGACGCCGCCAGCCGGCATATCCATGTCGCAACGCTCCGCCGTGCCATCGCCGAGGCCGCCGCGTGACGTCGCTGACGCTGGACGTCAACGGCCGCGCCGTGAAAGCCGAAGTCGAGCCGCGTACGTCGCTTGCGGATTTCCTGCGCGACCAGCTCAATCTGACCGGCACGCATTTGGGTTGCGAACATGGCGTCTGCGGCGCCTGCACGCTTCTTGTCGACGGCGCGACAGCGCGTAGCTGCATCACTTACGCTATTACGTGCGATGGGGCGGACGTCACGACAATCGAAGGCCTCGACGACGACGAGATCGCGATCGAACTCCGCGCGGCCTTCACGCGCGAGCACGCGTTGCAATGCGGCTATTGCACGCCGGGCATGCTTATCGCGGCGCGGGATCTCGTACAGCGATTGTGCGAGCCGGACGAACGCGCCATCCGTATCGGCCTCAGCGGAAATCTCTGCCGCTGCACCGGCTATGTCGGCATTGTGCGCGCGGTACGTTCCGTTATCACAACGCGCCGAGCGCGCGGCGTTGTCGCCGAGCCTGATGGCGGTCGAAGGATGCTTGGTCCGGTTGGATCCGGCCATGCGAAAGAAACCGTCTCTGGTGGGGCGAGCGCCGCCACGCGGTCCATGGAAGAAATTGCCTCGACCATCGATACTATTCCCGACTTCACGCCCGCCGCGCGCCTGACACAGAGCTTCGACGTCGCCCATCCGCCGACGCAGGTCTTCGCGTTCTTCGGCGACATCAAAGCAGTGGCGGCCTGCCTGCCGGGCGCTTCTCTGAATGCGCCGCCGCGGCCGGAGCGTATCGAAGGCGTCATCCGCGTCAGCCTTGGCCCGATCGTGGCCAATTTTCGCGGCGCGGCCCGCCTTGAGCGCGATCCGTCGAGCCTTTCCGGCAGGATCGTTGGGATCGGCGCCGATGGGCGCAGCGGCTCCTCAACGCAAGGGGAGATCCGGTATCGTCTCGTACCGATTCGCGACGGCGCCGCGACCCGCGTCGAGCTCGCGATCGGCTACAGTTTGAAAGGCATGCTCGCGCAAGTCGGGCGTCCGGCGCTCGTCCGCGACGTCGCGCAACGGCTGATTGCCGAGTTTACGCGCAATCTCGACGCGCGCCTGTCGGGCGTCACTACAGCGGGCGGAGCGAGTAAGAGTACGAAACTCAGCGGACTGACGCTCGCAGCCTTGCTCGTTAAAACATATGCACGCCGTCTGTTCGATCGGATGCGAGGTCGGCGCGGAGGGTAGGGCAGGATGGCTTTCACAGGATCGCGGCGTCCGCCTTCGTGATCAAGCCTAGGCCGCGGATTTCGTTGCCGATTTTTTCGGCGGTCGGGCCGCCTAAGGAGCGGGAGGAAAAATTACGCCCGAATCATAGCGGCGTCATGTAAGAGGAAGAAATGATCATGAACTCCTCCGCAGCCGCCGATCGTAAACGTCTTGTCTCTTTTCGTCTGTGGATGATCGCCACGGTGTTCCTTGGCGTGGCGGCCGGCGTCGCGATCCACTGGCTTTAGGGACGCTCGCCGAATCCTGGTCGCG
Organism: Roseiarcus sp.; assembly: GCA_030153205.1. Lineage (GTDB taxonomy): Bacteria > Pseudomonadota > Alphaproteobacteria > Rhizobiales > Beijerinckiaceae > Roseiarcus. The sequence goes on from JASLHV010000272.1 coordinate 5,914, forward strand.
TTGGGGTTAAGTGCAATCGATGCGTCTTTCGACCGATTAACACCAGTGAAGCGTCACAGGTTGCGTACGATAGAAGCGTCGTTTCTCACGAGAATAGAGAACCGGCGCAAGAACGCCCCCCGATCTATAAACATATTTTGGCACTCTCTTGTAAAGAGTGCCAGCGATAGCCACTTACTCCAAAGGTTGAACGATCTGAACGCTCGGGAAGCTATGTTGTCTCCCGCAGGAGTCGCGCGACCGGAAAACGAGCTTCCATGAAATTCCGACCATTGCACGACCGAGTCGTCGTCCGA
>JASLHV010000332.1 GCA_030153205.1 Roseiarcus sp.
TTACCGCGGTTAAAGAGCGCGACACGATCGCAGATCGATTGTACCTGGTCGAGAAGGTGAGATGACAGAATGACGGTGACGCCGTCGTGCTTGAGGGTGCGGATGAGATCGAGGAACTCGCGCGTCGATTGCGGGTCGAGCCCGCTGGTCGGCTCGTCGAGTATCGCCACGCTGACCCGTTTCATCAGGATTTCGGCGACGGCCAGCCGTTGACGCATGCCGCGCGAATAGGTTTTTACCCGCTTCTCCGCTGCTCCGTCGAGCCGCACGCGTTCCAGCGCGACCTTGATGCGTGCATCGGCTTCTTTATCCGGTAAGCCGAGGAGCCGCGCGATGTAGCGCAAATTGGCGGCGCCGGAGAGATCGTCATAGAAACCGAGTTGGTCCGGCATGTAGCCGACGCAGCGCTTGACTTCGAGCGGCGCGCGGAGCGGATCAAAGCCCGCGACCCGGGCGACGCCTGACGTTGGCTCCGTCAGGCCGAGCAACATGAGGATTGTCGTCGTCTTGCCCGCTCCGTTCGGGCCGAGAAGACCAAAGACCTCGCTCTCCTCGATTGAGAGATCGAGCCGATCGACCGCGAGCGTCGAGCCGTATCGCTTGGTCAGCGCCTCGGCGCGTACGATTGCCCTCGTCATCGCCGGCCGAACCTGCGCACCGCACCGAAGAGGACGAGGAGCGCGACGCCGATGACGCCGACGCCGGCCGCGCCCCAAATGGTCGATGTCAGGACCGAGACGCGATAGTTTACCGACTGTGAGAGCCCATTTCCTGAGGCGGTCATCGAGATCATGTAATCGCCGTCAATCGCCTTGGCCGGCGGCGTCACCAAAGCCGTGACTTTTTGCTCACCGTTGGCGGCGATCTCTTTTATCTCTTTCGGCTCGAAACTGATCTTCCAGCCGGTTGGCTCCGATGCGCTGACGGTGATGTTGCGCGCGGCGGCGCTGCCGGAATTACGCAGAATCAAGGGAAAGCTCGTTTGATCGCCGGCATAGGCGACGCCGCTGAGCAAATCATTTTGTCCGGCAAGCGACAGTTCCGGCTGGCCGGCGACGTCGAGAGTGAGTTTCGTCTCGGTCTTCGCCTTGTCACCGATGAAATCGACGGGAACCGGATATTGGCCGGCCTTGACGTCAGGCGAGGGTTTGATCGAGACGGTGACGTCCTTGCTCTCGCCGGCCTTGAACGGCAGGCTGGTAAGCTCTTGAGAGCCGTACCCTTCCTTGAAGGTCGTCTCGAAACCAGGCGGCGCGCCGGCGCTGAGATTGACGAGCATGTCGGCGGAACTGTCGTTCTTCACCGATACTTTGAAGTCGAAGGACGAATGCGGCGACCCCTTCAATGTCGGCAGTTGCGGCGTCGCGGTGAGCTTGGCCGCGAGCGGGGCGGCGAGATCAATCGCGATCGGCAGATCGGAATTGGCGTCCTCCCCCGCCGCCTTGATCGTCAGGTTATACAGACCCGGCGCTGTCGATGCCGGAATGACGAGCTTCAGCGAGAGAGTCGCCTTGCCGTCGTAATCGACGAAGGCCGCTTTCACCGGCTTGCCCTCGCCGTCGATCTCAGCCTTCCAACCCGCGGGCGCGCCTTCGATGGAAAGATTCGTACGTTGGGGCGCGAGACCATAGCTGTAAAGCGTTAAAGGAAGCGTCGTATCGCCGCCGGCATGAAGGGTGAGCGAGGGGAAATCAGTCGCCAGCCAAAGGCCTTTGATGGGCGGAGGCGGGTTGGCCTCGAGAGCGACAGCGGAAAGAGTCGCTGAAAAGAAAAGAGCGGACGCAAACGCCGCCACGCGCCCAAGCATAGGAACACCTCCCTAGCGCCTTGAAAAGATAGGTCGGCTCATCACCGACTTTTGATAAGAAGGCCGCAACTTTGGCGAAAATTCGCAAGAAGCGCGGCAATTTGTTGCAACGCCTGCGACAGAGTGGCTCGTACTAAAGTCGAATATATCGCCGGCGACGAGGACGCCCCTCCTCTCTCGCGGCGCCTATTTAGGGACCAAGAAAGTCACCAGCGTCGCGCTCGGCTCGCTTCGCGGCCGCGGGGTTCTGCTCATTTAAGCCTCCCCGCTCGTGCAATGCTGATCGGTGGCGCCTTCCAAAGGGAGCGCACGCATCAGGTCAACTATTGCGGGAACTACGACGCTGGGGCATTTACCGACCGAGGACGGTCCATGGTTGCTAACGCAGGAAGCGGCGCTTACGAACCCCTCAGCACCTTGAAGCCTGTAACGCCTGATATTTGGGTGGTCGATGGGCCGATGATCAAGTTCGGAATGCCGTGGCCGAAGGCTTCTTTTCCGACGCGAATGACCTTGGTCCGAGTAGGAGGCGGCCGCCTTTTTGTCCATTCACCGACGCCGCTCACCTCATCGCTTTACGAGGAGATAAAAGGCATTGGGCGCGTTGCTTGGATCATTGGTCCGAACCGATTTCACTACTGGTGGATTCGCGAATGGCGCGAGGCCTATTCTGACGCTACCGTCTACGTCGCCCCTCGAGTGCGACAGCAGGCAGCCAAACGAATAGATTTCGCCACGCTCGATTTGGACATCAACGCGCCGCTCCCGTGGCGCGAGGAGATTGCCACGCTGGCGGTCGAGGGCAGCGTCCTAACGGAATTCGTGTTCTTTCATCGCGCGAGCCGGACTCTCATAGTGACTGACTTGATCCAGAATTTTGAGGCTCACAAACTCGACTCTTGGCTGATGCGATGGCTAACCTGGATCGGTTGCGTTCAGGACCCTGACGGGCAAACGCCTCGCGACATGCGAGTGAGTTTCCGGCGGCAAAGGACGGAATTGCAGGCGGAAACTCACTCGCATGTCGCGAGGCGTTTGCCCGTCAGGGTCCTGAACGCAACCGATCCAGGTTAGCCATCGCATCAGCCAAGAGTCGA
>JASLHV010000358.1 GCA_030153205.1 Roseiarcus sp.
GTCTGCCGCTCGACCCAGGCGCGAAGCCCCGTCTGAAGGCTGCGATGGCTTTGCTCGAATGGGCCGGAAGGCAGCGCGGCGCCGTCGGCGATCGTTAAAACGCGCGGCTCGTCATCCGTCACCGTAATAAGCAGCGCGGTCAGCTCCACGGAAACGGTGCTAGGGACGGACAAGACTAGACTTTCGGACGCGCCTATTCGCGGCCCGATATTCGCCACGAAATTTGCAGGTCGGCAAGCGGAGCCAAAGCAAAGCGCGCTAAACTTCCGCCAGAATGCGCTCTCTCAGCCGAACGATCTGATTATCCGTCCCACTCCGCCGCGATCTTGGCAGGTCCACGGTGAAATCGGCGGCGATCTTCCCCTCGCGTAAAGCGAGGACTCGATCGGCAAGCATCACGGCTTCGCCGACGTCGTGGGTGATCAGCACCACAGTGAAGCCGCGCTCCTCCCACAGACGAAGCAGCAGACGGTGCATTTCGGCGCGCGTGAGCACGTCAAGAGCGGCGAAGGGCTCGTCGAGCAAGAGGACTTTGGGCTTCGAGACCAGCGCCCTGGCGAGGGCCACGCGCTGACGCTGGCCGCCGGAGAGAACGCTCGGCCAATCATGGGCGCGATCGGCAAGACCGACCGCCTCCAGCGCTCGCAGCGACTCCTCGCGCCAATTGGCGCCGCGTGCGATCCCGACATTGGCGATCACGCGCTGCCAAGGAAGAAGGCGGGCATCCTGAAAGACGAGGCGCGCGGCCTTTTGAACGCCAATCGCCGGAGACCCGTCAATCGACAGTACGCCAGAACTCGGCCGTTCAAGTCCAGCGATGAGGCGCAGAAGCGTCGTCTTACCGCCGCCCGATCGGCCGACGACCGCCAGAAATCGCCCCGGCTCGATCGTAAGATCGACGGCGTCAAGAACCACGCGCTCGCCGAAAGTCTTGATCAGCTTGTCGAGCGTGACGGCGACACCGTCGCGAGGCGCGGATTGAGCGCGAACCTCTCGCGAGACGCCGCTTTCCGAAACGCCACGCCGTTCCGCAACCATCAGAACGGAAGCGCTCATGGGCGATTCTCCGAGAGGCCCAGGTAGCTCGGTCGCCAAGCCAACGCTCTCTGCTCGCAGAGCTTGGCGGCAACGTCCGAGATTTTGCCGAGCAAAGCGTAGATGATGATGCCGAGCAGGACGACGTCGGTTTGCAGGAATTCGCGCGCGTTCATGGTCATGTAGCCGATACCCGACGACGCCGAGATCGTCTCCGCCACGATCAAAGTGAGCCACATGATCCCGAGGCCGTAGCGCAAGCCGACGAAGACAGAGGGAAGCGCGCCGGGCAGCACGACGCGGGCGATGAGCGCCAACGGGCTAAGGCCATAGACCCGACCCATTTCAATCAAAGCCGGATCTATGGCGCGGACGCCATGATAAGTATTGAGATAGATCGGAAACATGACGCCGATGGCGACAAGGAATATTTTCGCCTCCTCGCCGATGCCGAACCAAAGAATAACCAAGGGAATGATGGCGAGATGCGGCACATTGCGCAGCATCTGAAGCGTCGAATCCAAAAACAGATCGGCAGGCCGCCACAGGCCGTTGACGACGCCGAGGACAAAACCAAGGACGCCGCCGATCAATAGTCCCTTGAGGGCGCGCGCCGAGCTGACTCCTATGGCCTGAAGCAAAGAACCGTCATTGAGCGTTTGCCAAAAAGCGACGGCGACCGCGCTGGGCGCGGGAAGCGTACGAGCCATGACCCATCCGCGATCGGCGGCAAGTTCCCAGGCGACCGAGAGAGAGAGCGGCGCGAGCCATGGCGCAAGGCGGCGGAATGCGGGTGCCGTGCGTGAGATGACATTCAAGCCGCGATCGCGGGTGGCGGCGTCAGCTACCATTGTTTTTCACCGCGTCTTGCACCTTGATCGGCTTTGGGATGAGGCCGAGGCTGCGGAATGTGTCGGCGATTTTTTGTTGCTCGGCGATGACCTCGGGCGTGATCGGCCGCACATCCCATGCTTCCCGGCTTAGCGCGAGTTTCAGAACTGGCGTTGGTATGCCAACAGCCGCACTAAGTTGTTGCGCCGCGGCGTCCGTATTTCCATTGGCCCAGGCGTCGACTTCCTTGATCGAAGCGAGCACGATTTTGACGACATCGGGATGCGAATCGAGAAAGCCTCTCTCGGCGAGATAGAATTGCCGATTGGCGACGACGCCCTCGCCATTAGCTAGGGTTCGCGCCGCAATGGCGACTTCCGCGCTGGCTTGGAACGGGTCCCAAATCGCCCAGGCGTCGACGTCACCATGTTCGAAAGCTGCGCGCGCGTCGGAGGGCTTTAGGAAGACCGCCGTTATATCGGCATATTTGAGGCCGGCCTTCTCCAACGACTTGACCAGGAGATAATGTACGTTGGAGCCCTTGTTTAGCGCGACCTTCTTCCCTTTGAGTTCGGCGACGCTATGGAGCGGACTGTCTTTTGGGACGAGAATGGCTTCCGCCAATGGCGCCGCGGGCTCGTTCGCGACATAGACCAGCGGCGCGCCGGCCGCTTGTGCAAAAATCGGCGGCGCTTCGCCGGTAATGCCGAAATCGAGTGCGCCGACGTTAAGCGCTTCGAGCAGTTGCGGGCCGCCGGGAAACTCGGTCCATTCCACGGTAAAGCCGAGCGGCTGAAGGTTCTTCTCCAAAAGCCCGCGCGCTTTGAGAAGGAGAAAGGTGCCGTATTTCTGATAACCGACCCGGATCGTCTT
>JASLHV010000368.1 GCA_030153205.1 Roseiarcus sp.
CACGCGACCATGGCGAAACGCGCCGGTCAATTGTTCAGCGAGTTGAAATCCGAGACGCGGCCGCGTGATCTCGTGCGCCAAATGTCGGGCGGCCAGCGACAGGCCGTCGCCATCGCCAGAACGCGGCTTTCGAAGGCGAAGATGGTGCTGATGGACGAGCCGACCGCGGCGATTTCGGTACGCCAGGTCGCCGAAGTGCTCGATCTCATCCGCCGACTGCGCGATTCGGGTATGGCGATCATCCTGATCTCTCACCGAATGCCCGACGTCTTCGCGGTTTGCGACCGCGTGATGGTAATGAGGCGCGGCCGCAAGGTCGCCGACAAAAAGATCAAAGAGTCTTCGCCCGAGGAAGTGACTGGGCTGATCACTGGCGCGATTCAAACGGCATGAGGCGGGAATGACGAGCCAAGCCTCGAAGCCCGGCGACCATGTCTCAATCGAAGCCGTACTCGATCTGCAGGAGCAATCGGCGCTGCAGCGCCTTCTCGGCGCCCAATCGATCTGGGTGACGGCCGCGCTGCTCGTGATTTGCGTCGTCATGGGCTATTTGCAGCCGACGTCCTTCCTGTCGTCGGAGAACTTCTACAACATCACCCGCAATTTCTCCTTCATCGGCATCATGGGCCTCGGCATGACGGCGGTCATCGCCACCGGCGGCATCGATCTCTCGGTCGGCTCGATCATGGGCCTTGTCGCCGTTTCGGCGGGCCTGACGCTGGAGGGGGGCTATCCGTGGTGGCTGGCGGTGTTGATCGGACTTTTCGCCGGCGGGCTCGTCGGCCTGATCAATGGCGTGTTGATCGCCTATGTCGGCCTGTCGCCCTTCGTGACGACGCTCGGGATGCTGTCGATCGCCCGCTCCTGCGCCGTGGTGCTGTCGGGCAATCGCATGCTCTATCAATTCGGGCCGAGCGGCCCGGCGTTCAAGTCGCTCGGCGGGGGCGCTCTCAATATCGGCGGCACATTCCAGCTCTCCTATCCATTGCTGTTCCTGGCCTTCTTCACGGTACTTCTCTCCATCGTCTACAAAATGACGGGATGGGGCCGCCATGTGATGGCGATCGGCGGCAATGAGCAGGCGGCTTTGCTGACCGGCGTTCCGGTCAAGCGGGTCAAGGTGCAGGTTTACGTACTTTCCGGCCTAGCGGCGGCTTTCGCAGCGATCTTGAACGTCGGCTGGTCGGGCTCGGCGATCAATGCGCTCGGACAGTCGTACGAACTTTTGGCGATTTCGGCGGCCGTCATCGGCGGCGCCAATCTGATGGGCGGCGAGGCCAGCGCCTATGGCGCCTTCATCGGCGCGGCGCTCATCTATGTGATCCGCAACGCCCTCCTAATGGCGGGCGTCGATTCCAATTGGCAGGGCACGTTCGTTGGCCTGTTCCTGATTTCCGCGGTCTATCTTGGCAAGATCCGCGGAGCGAAACGCGAGTAGCCCCGTCAAAAGGGCGCCCGTGTACAACAAAGGGAGGAAGTGCGATGATGAAGTTCATATTGGGTGGCGCTGTCGCCGCAGGCGCTCTGTTGGCGACACTATCGGCCGCTTCGGCGGCGGATCCCTATACATTCGCGCTGGTGCCGAAGAACACCAACAATCCGTTCTTCGACCAGGCGCTCGCCGGCTGCAAAAAGGCCGAGAAGGAGCTGAACGGCGCAGTTAAGTGCCTCTATATCGGCCCTGGCGAACATGGCGGCGGCGATGAAGAGGCGCAGATCGTGGCCGACCTCATCACCAAGAAGGTCGACGGCATCGCGGTTTCACCAGCGAATGCGCCAGCCATGGCAAATGCGCTGCAAGGCGCGGCGGGCGCGAAGATTCCGGTTCTGACTTGGGACTCGGATTTGCTTCCAAAGGACAAGGCCGAGCGGCTCGCCTATGTCGGCACGCATAATTACGACATCGGCGTCAACATCGCCAAGCTGGTCATGCAGATCAAGCCGAAGGGCGGGACCATCTGCATTCAGTCTGGCGGCGCCGCGGCGGCCAATCATAACGAGCGCATGCAGGGCATCCGCGACACGCTCTCCGGTACGAAGAGCGCCGAATCGCCTGGCGCCCGGCTCACCGGCCAGAACGGCTGGAAAGAGGCGGACGGCTGCCCGCTCTATACGGACGACGATTTCGGCCGCGCCGTGCAGCAGATGGAGGACATACTCGGCAAATATCCGAACCTCGACGCTTTCACCCCGACCGGCGGCTTCCCGCAATTCCTGCCGGACGCTTATGAGAAGGTCGCGTCGAAGTTTAAGGACAAGATTGCCTCGGGCGCCTTGGCCCTCGTCGTCGCCGATACGCTGCCGGTGCAGATCGAGCTCATGAAGAAGGGCCTCTCCGCCGGCCAGGTCGGCCAACGGCCGTTCGAAATGGGTTACAAGGCGATGTATTTCCTGAAGGACATCAAGGACGGCAAGGCGGCGCCCAGCGATCCGACCTATACCGGCCTCGACGTCTGCACGCCTAAGACCGCCGACACTTGCATTGGCGGCGGCTCGTAAGGCTTAAGAGCCTCGGTTCGAATTCTAGGGCGGGGCTACGGCCCCGCCTTTTTTATGTGGGGAGATGCGCGATGAGCGCCTCTTCACGCCCTAGAATCGTAAGGCGATGCGGGAGTAGGTGGCGCGGAGCGCCGGATGAGGGTAAGCCGCTGCGCTGGAAAATAGCGAGCGGTCGGTCAGCTCAAATAACGGGCCAAGGAGTTCAGGCGTGGCGCATTCCATTGCGATCATCGGCATCGGCAAGATCACGCAGGACCAGCATCTGCCGGTCATCGCCAAGAATCCCGCCTTCAGACTCGCAGCGACGGTGAGCCAGCGCGGCCTGAAGCAGGAAGGCGTTCCGTCTTTCCGTACGGCCGCCGAACTCTACGCCGCCATGCCCGAGGTCGAAGTCGTCGCCATCTGCACGCCGCCGGGCGTGCGTCACGCGATTGCGCGGGCTGCGCTGGACGCCGGCAAACATGTTCTTTTGGAGAAGCCGCCAGCGCCGACCACGGCGGAGCTCGACGATCTCATCGGCCATGCAGCGCGATGCGAACGCGTGCTCTTCGCCACCTGGCATTCTCAGTACAATGCGGCCGTCGATGCCGCGCGAGACCGTCTCAAGGGTCACAAGATCCGCTCGCTGGCGATCGAATGGAAAGAGGATGTGCGACGCTGGCATCCCGGCCAGGAATGGATCTGGGACGCCGGCAATTTTGGCGTCTTCGATCCCGGCATCAATGCGCTGTCGATCCTGACTAAGATCGCGCCGGCGCCGTTTTTCGTCAAAAGCGCCGAACTCGCCTATCCCGCCAATCGCGACACGCCGATCGCGGCGTCGCTGGTCTTCTCCAGTCTCGCGTCGGAATCAGAATCGTCGAAGCTCGTCGCTGAATTCGATTGGCGACAGGAGGGCGAGCAAAGCTGGAACATCGATATCGCAACGGACAAGGAGGCGCTGCGCCTGACCCATGGCGGCTCGAAATTCTTCGTCAACGGCGCGCTCGCGCGCGAGGCGCCGATGGAGGAGTACGAGGGGATCTACCAGCATTTCGCCGAATTGCTCGACGCCAAGAAAAGCGCCGTCGATCACGCGCCGCTCCAGCTCGTCGCCGACGCGTTTCTCGTCGGGCGGCGCGTCGAGACGAGTTCGTTTCATTGGTGAGGGAACGACCTCTTGGGGCTGACGAAGCGAGATGGGCCTGCCTGTCATTCTAGCGATCGGTCTTGTCGCAGGGGTTGTCAGCGGCGTCATCGGCACGGGCTCCTCGATTATGCTCGTGCCTGTGCTCGCCTATGTCTACGGCCCGAAGGAAGCCGTTCCGATCATGGCTGTCGCCTCCATCCTGGCGAATATTTCCCGAATCCTGGTTTGGTGGCGGGAGATCGACTGGCCGCCCGTCGTCGCCTATGCAGCGACCGGCGTACCTGCGGCGGCCTTGGGCGCGCGCACTATGCTGATCCTGCCGCCGCGCGCCGTCGATGCATGTATCGGCGTGTTCTTGCTCCTTATGCTTCTTGTGCGCCGCTGGTTGGCGGCGCATTTAGTCAGGCTGCGATTGACCCATATCGCCGTCGCCGGCGCAGCGATCGGCTTCCTCACGGGGATCGTCGCCTCGACAGGCCCGGCGTCCGTACCAGTATTCCTCGGCTATGGCTTGACCAAAGGAGCGTTCATCGGCGCCGAGGCCGCTGCATCGCTCGCCATATACGCGACCAAGACGCTCACTTTCCGAGGGTCGGGAGCGCTGCCGATCGATTACGTCGTCAAGGGACTGATCGTGGGCGCGTCGCTGATGATCGGCTCGTTCGTGGCGAAACCCTTTGTCTTACGTCTCGCGCCCGAGACGTTTCGGCACGTCATGGACGCGCTCTTGCTGGCTTCAGGCGTGAGCCTTCTTTGGGG
>JASLHV010000401.1 GCA_030153205.1 Roseiarcus sp.
AAGGTTATCGAATATGGACCGCAAGAGAATCTGGTCTGCGCCGCGATTCCAGGTTTTTCCATGAGGCTCGGGACAATTTAATTTGCCGTCACCTGATTAGGTTGAAACAATCGATGCCTCGTCCAGACCATAAGACCGCCGGCCCTTCGCAACGCCTTCTGCGCGTCGCCGAACTGGTTCGCCATGCCGCAGTGGAGGCGTTGGCGCGCGGCCATTTCGAGGAGCCGGCGCTTACCGCGCGTTCGCTTACGATCCGCGAGGTGAAAATGTCGCCGGACCTGCGTTTGGCGACGATTTCCTTCATGCCGCTCGGCGGCAAGGCGCGGCAGGCGACGCTCGCGGCGCTGGAGCGCAATAAGAAGGCGTTGCGGACTGAGATCGCGCATCGCGTCAATTTGAAATTTGCGCCCGATCTGCGCTTCGTCCTCGACGATAGCTACGATGCGCAGGCGCGGATCGACGAGCTTCTCCATTCGCCGCGCGTCGCGCGTGATCTTAAAATTCCGGACCAGGATGATGATTGAGCAAGAACCCCGAACGCGCGCCACGGGCGAAGAGGCGAGGCCGCGCGGGCAGCGTCGTTCTTCTCGCGTCGAAGTCAACGGCTGGGTCTGTCTCGACAAGCCCGTCGGCGTCACCTCGACGCAGGCCGTCTCACAATTGCGCTGGCTGTTCAACGCCAAGAAAGCCGGCCACGCCGGCACGCTCGACCCGCTCGCCTCGGGCGTCCTGCCGATCGCCTTCGGCGAAGCGACCAAAACGGTTTCGATCGTCCAGGACGGCGCAAAGTCGTACCGGTTCACCGTCAAATGGGGCGAGGAGACCGATACCGACGATTCGGAAGGACGCGTGATTGCCACGTCGGGCGCACGTCCATCCGCCGCCGCCATCGAAGCCTTGCTGCCGCAATTCATCGGCGTCATCAGCCAGACGCCGCCCATCTTTTCCGCGATCAAGATCGGCGGCGAACGCGCCTACGATCTGGCGCGGGACGGCGAAGCCGTGGTCATGACGCCGCGCGAGGTTGAAATTTATCGCCTGACGCTCGTCTCGCACGACGAGGGTTCGGCAATTTTTGAAGCCGAATGCGGCAAAGGGACCTATGTCCGCGCGATCGCCCGCGATCTCGGTCGCGCGCTTGGCTGCCGCGGCCATGTGATCGCCCTCCGGCGCACCCGCGTGGGGCCGTTCCGCGCTGAAACCTCGGTGCCGTTGGACGACCTAAGGCAATCGCCCGAGCGGTTGAGCGCCTCGCTCGGCCCCGTCGCAGCCGGTCTTGCCGAATGGCGCGCCCTCGCAATTGATCGCGACGGCGCGGCGATCTTGCGCCGGGGACAAAAGTTGCTGCTGCGCGGACGTGACGCGCCTGAGGAAGGCCCCGCTTACGCGGCCTGCTTTGGATCGCCGATCGCCTTCGGCGAAATCGAGGCTGGTTATTTCGTCCCAACCCGCGTGTTCAATCTGCCCGGCTGAACCAGCGAAGCTCTGAGGCCGTGAGGAGGGACGACGTGGAGCATGCGGTCATTATTGGCGCGGGTCACGGCGGCGCGCAGGCGGCGGCGAGTCTGCGCGAAGAGGGTTTTCAAGGACGCGTCACCCTGGTCAGCGACGAGCGCGCGCCGCCCTACCATCGTCCGCCGCTTTCCAAGGCTTTCCTGAAAGACCCTTCCACGGGCCCGCAATTTCTGCGCGGTCCGAAGTTCTATACGGATCATTCCATCGAATTGCTTCTCGAGACGAGAGCGACGGACATCGACCTTGCGGCCGGGCGCGTCGCTCTCGCGGGAGGCGAGGCGCTCGAATTCTCTCATCTCGTCCTTGCGCTCGGCGGCGCGCCGAGGCGGCTGCCTGTCCCCGGCGCCGATCTCCCCGGCGTTTATTCGCTTCTGTCGCTGGCCCATGCCGAATCTCTGCGCGAAGCTTTGAACAAAGGCGGCGACGCAGTCGTGATCGGCGGTGGATTCATCGGCATGGAGGTCGCCTCCACGCTTGTCGCCCTCGGCTTTAAAACGACGGTGGTCGAGGCGATGCCGCGTGTGCTCGGACGCGCCGTCGCGCCGATCGTCTCCGACCATATGCTGTCGCGCCACCAAGCCTGGGGCGTCGAAGTTATGCTTGGCGAAAGTGTCGAACGTATCGAAGGGGACGCTTCGGGCGTTGCCGGCGTCGTAACCAAATCGGGGAAACGGCTGCCGGCTTCGCTCGTCGTGGTCGGTGTCGGCATGACGCCGAATGTGGCGCTCGCCGAGGCGAGCGGTCTTGCCGTCGACAATGGCGTCGCCGTCGACGGCCATTTGCGTACGAGCGATCCTCGCATCTATGCGATCGGCGATTGCGCGTCCTATCCGCACTGGAGCGCAGCGCGACGCTTGCGTCTTGAATCCGTGCAGAATGCGACGGATCAAGGCCGAACGGTCGCTAGGGCGATTGTCGGCAAGGCCGAGCCTTATCGCGCGGCGCCCTGGTTCTGGTCCGACCAACAGCATATCAAATTGCAGATGGTCGGCTTGTCCTTTGGGGCGGACGACTATGTGATCTCGGGCGATCGCGACGCCGACCGCTTTTCGGTCTTCCATTTTAGCGGCGAGCGGCTCGTTGCGATCGATTCGGTCAACAGTCCCGCTGAACACATGCTGGGGCGCAGAATGTTCGCCGCGGGATTCAGTCCGACAAAAGAAGCCGCCAAAGGCGGGGCCGCTACTCTGAAGACGACTTTTCCGGCGACGGCGGCGGGATAAGTGTTGCGCCCTCTCTCGAACGATACAGGCTCAACTGGTACGCGGCCCCGTCAATAGCGACGGCGTTGCCGCGACTTGCTCGGCGTCTCGCCGAAACGGAGCGGCGGCTTCCGGAAGCCCGGCGATTTATGGCCTGCGACGCATTGGTCGAGAAAAAATTCCAGAAAGCTCTGATCGCCGGGATAGGTTACCGTGAAAGAATCTCCGTCGATCGTGACGGTGTAGTCGTAACAATCGGGCGTGAGCCCATAACGCGCGCGAGATCGCGGAGAGCTCTTTGCGATCGTGAAAGCCGAGGGATTGATATTTCGCGACAACATCGCCTTTTCGACGATCGATAATTGATTGAGAAAATCAGGATCGAATTTGGAAGCCTCGTTTTGCTCAATCTCGATGGGCATTTTCAATACCTCAAATATGGGTTGGTCGCGCAAACTATAACCAGCCGTGTAGGCTCTCGCGGAGTCGATTTGGTTACGCGGAAAGCTAGAATTTGAGAGAATCGCAATTCTCACGGCGCTCCATGAGTCCGCGCCGCGCTTTCGATGATTCTGAGGAGCGCGGCAAAACCATCAGTCAAAGCCGCGGGTCCCGGCTGCAATATCAGCGGCGATTTGATTTCGTGTATTTCGCCGTGCAGCACCGCTGGAAGTTGTGAGAAATTGGGGCGCGCCGCGATTTTTTCCGCTCTGAATTTCTTGCCGCACCACGAGCCGATGATGATTTCGGGTTGGCGCGCGACGATTTCCTCGGCGGTCACAAAACGTTCCTGCGCTGATTTGCCGCGCGCGCGCGAAGCGAAAATGTCTTCACCCCCGGCCGCCTCGATAAGTTGGGACACCCAGCCGATGCCGCAGATCATCGGCTCGTCCCATTCCTCAAAATAAACGCGCGGCGCCCTAGGCTTTTTCGGTCGCGCCGACGCGATTCCCGCCGCCAACTGCCGCGCGAGGCGATCGGCCCTTTCCGGGCAGCCGACCATGGCGCCGAGCATGCGGATCATTGCGAGAATTTCGTCGATGCTTCGCTGATTGAACGCGTGCACGGCGACGCCCTGGCGAACAAGAGAAGCCACTATGTCGGCCTGGAGGTCGGAGAAGGCGAGTACGAGATCGGGCTCGAGCGCCAGAATTTTCGCAATGTCCGCGGAGGTGAACGCCGAGACGCGGGGCTTCTCGCGGCGCGCCTGTGGCGGGCGTACGACATAGCCGGAAATTCCGACGATACGATCCTGCTCGCCAAGCAGATAGAGCGTCTCGACTGTCTCTTCGGTCAGGCAAACGATACGGCGCGGCGGAAACAAAAGAGGGCTCGCTGGGAAACTTCGCCACATATTGTTGTTCCGCTCAGCGCCATGCGCAAGCGACCGCCCTCTGGTCGCTCGAAGCCCGGAAGGCTTTGTCACATATTCGCCATTGTCGCGAAGGCTTTATCGCCAACCGGTCGTGGAACTAGCCCGCAATGTCGTTTATCCCTGCCGACGCCGACCCGCCGCTTGATCAACCGGGCGCGCCTCCAATATTTGGCGCGTTTCCCCATACGATCGACCGCGATGACATGGCGTTGTTCGAAAGCGGCGGCGCTGCCGCGCTACCGGTCCGCCTTGGCCGCAACGTTCTTTCTCCATTCGGCTTTTTCTTTCCGGTCGTATGGTTTCTTTACAAGAAAATGTATCTGCAGGCTTCCGCCGTTGTCCTTGTGCCGATCGTCCTGAGTCTTATGCACGCGCCAAGCATTATTGTACGCGGATCCGGACTCGTTGTTTCGCTTCTCGGCGCCGTTGGGCCGCGGTTACATACCGCCAAGGCGCGACGGATAATCGCCGAGATTCGGGCCGCGGCGCCCGACGACGCGACAGCGCGGCTGACGATCGGGCAAGCCGGCGGCGTTTCGACGGCCGGCGCGGTTCTCGGCGCTTTCGTGACCATTTCCGTCCTCATGATTGCTTTCGTGAAGCTCTAGCAGCCGTTCGATCGCCTCCAACCGGTTGGCCAGATGATTGAGTTTTTCTCTCCACGTATTTTCGCGCTGCCGGCGGCGCTGTCGGCGGGCGCCTTTGTCGTGCTCGCGGTCTTCCGGTTGGGGCGAAAGGAGTTTTCACCGCGATTGTTCGGCGTTGCGATCGCGACGGGCGCGATACTCTCGTTTCTGCCCGCGGCGGTCGAACTCCTCATGCAGCGCCTTCAAATTCCGCTCAATCCCTTTACCGACGCCGCGATCAAGGCTTTTGGACTTGCCGGCCTGTGCGAAGAGGCGGCTAAACTGGCCGCGGCTTATTTCTTTGTCCGCCCCTATTACGAGCGTCGCAGTCGGCGCGACCTCATGTTGGGCGTGGCGTCGGTCGCTCTCGGCTTCGCGCTCATCGAGAACGTATTCTATGTTTTCTCCGCCGCGGATCGCTGGCCTGCGACGGCTCTGTCGCGGACGATAACCGCTGTACCTATTCATGCGCTGGTCGGTCTGACCCTTGGCGCGGGATTGGTCCGCGCCGAAGGCCAGGCGTCGGCCATGATGCGTGTTCTGTTGATCGGGCGCGCCTGGCTCATCGCCGCCACGCTGCACGGCTTTTATGATTTCCCCTTGTTCCTCGGATTGCGCACGCCGCTCTATCCAGAGCCCATCAATCGTTTCGCCGAGGCGTTTTCGATGACGACGCCGACGGCGCTGTCGGCGATTTATCTCGCCGCGGTTCTTGCAATCTCGCTATCGGCGGTCGGCTCCGTTCTCGCGGTGTGGCGTTCCGGCCGCGAACCTCAGCCGGCCATGCCCCCGCGCGCCGTGTGGCCGCACTGGCTCGACGTTTTCCTATTCGCCCGATCGACTGGGTTCATCTGCGGCGGTTTGCTGCTCCTCGGCGCAACGGCATGGATCGCGCTCGCCATCAACGCCGCGATCGCTGGCGCGTTGCCCGTCTCGGTGCTGAACGCGCTCAGCGCTTGCGCCGCCTCGATAACGGTGGGCGCGTTCATCTTTCCGCCGGCGTCTCGTCGCGCCGAGAGGTCGCGCCGCGCCGTCTTGAACGGCCGTCTCGCCTGGACGGCCGTCGCGACGGCGGCCGTCGTTACGTTGGCGATATTTGCAGGCGCGATCGACCAAATGCGCCGCAACTTTATCGCCGGCGCCTTGGTCGCCAGCGGCGAGTCCTATCAAAACAGCGGTGATCTTGCGCACGCGATTTCAAACTTCGATACCGCTCTTGCTTATAAGGCGGACTTCCTCCCCGCCCTTATCGGCCGCATGTCGGCCAACCGAATCTATCAGCGCTATGATGCGGCGCTCGCAGACGCCAACGCCGCCGCCAGTCTTGCGCCCAGCAATCCCGCCGTTCTGGTCGCGCGCTCCAAGGTTTACGAAGATCTCCATCAAATGGATGCGGCGATCGCCGATCTTGATCAGGCGATCAAACTCAAGCCGGACGACGCCACAAGTTTCGCCTTCCGCGCGTCGCTCCTTCTCGACAAGGGCGAATTTGAGAGCGCCGACGCAGATCTCGATCGCGCCTTGTCGCTTAAGCCAGACCTGGCCATGGCGCGCGCGGCGCGCGGCTACT